>CAVJKE010000179.1:0-4541 GCA_963649695.1 bacterium | reverse complement strand
GCGCATGAATATGCTGCCCTGTCCGGGCCGTGAAATGTTATTCTGCATCTGAAGACTCTTTTTTGCCTGACCCGAGGATCAGATTCCGGATGTAGGCGATGAAACCGAATGACTGGCCGAGAATCAGCACGGCGTCCAGCCTGAGTAGACCATAGGCGATGATCATCCCTGAACCCGTCAGACTGATGATCCAGAACCCTTTGGGCAGCACGGAAACGTGCCTGTGGCGGCAGAAGATGAACTGATAGACGAAACGCAGGGTGAACATCACCTGCCCGGCGGATCCGAACACCACAAGCCATACCGGGAGTTCGCTGTTGTGGAAGAAGTTCTGTGAATATGTCTGCGCGTCATTGAGGAGCAGGGCCACCGCAGCGAGAGGCAGGGCCAGAAGCCCCGCGCGGGCTGCAGCCTTGAATCTGTGCCAGATCCCGTTGGCATTGAGATTCCAGAGGTAGATGTAGTAGGAGATGAACTGTCCGAGGATGATCGAGAAATCATCTCTCAGTACTCCGTAGATGAACATCAGGCAGGCTCCCAGCACGCTGAACACCCAGTAGGACGCCGGGGAGACTGATTTGTGGGCGGCTTCAGATTTGAGCCACTGGAGCAAAGTCCTCAGGGAAAAGAACAGCTGGGCGGCGAACCCTATTGTCAAGACCAGCCAAGCGGGAATGTTGTGCAGCATGTTACCGAAAATCAGTCCAGTTCATCGACGTTGCCTTTCCCGACGGAGTAGTTGATGTAGCGGGATTTCATCCACCTGTAGGCGAAGCAATCCGCGAAAGGCCCCCAGAGCCTGTTCCAGAGATGGAACTTGGATGTGCCTGCCGTGCGTGGGAAATGCCTTACGGGGACCTGGCCGAAACTTCCTCCTTTCTGGAGCAGGACAAGAGCCGGCAGGAACCGGTGCATTCCCTTGAACATAGGAATTTTCCTGGCCGCGTCCGTGCGGATTATCTTCAGCGGACAGCCGGTGTCCTTCGCTCCGTCGTGAGTCATCATATTCCTGAAACCGTTGGCTATCTTGGACTGGAGGCGCTTGAACGCCGTGTCCTTGCGGTTTGCTCTGTAGCCGGTCATCAAGGTATGGTCCTTCATCCCGTCCAGAAGAAGGTTGAAGTCCTCGGGAGTGGTCTGAAGGTCGGCGTCCATGTAACCGACATATTCAGAGAATGAAAAATCGAATCCGGCTTTGATGGCGGCGCTCAGGCCGGCGTTCTTCTTGAAACTGATGTAGAAGAAGTCTTTGTCGCGGGAACAGGCTTCCTGGATCAGCCTGAGGCTTCCGTCCTTTGACCCATCGTCCACAAACAGGACGCAAGCGGGTACTTTGCAGTGAGGAAGGAATCCGGACAAGGCCTTTTCCAGATCCAGTATGCTGTCCTCTTCATTGAAGACAGGCACCACGATCGTGAGAGAATATTCTGATGTTCTGTTCATATAATGCATAATTTTACACGCCTGCGGTCACTTTCGGGTGGCCGGCGCATCCAGACGGGTAAAGCCTATTGCAAATATTGGGCTATATGAAAAATGGCTCACCTGCCGGATTCATACAATCTGGATTTTGCGGTTCACTGCCTGCTGCCGGCGGATATGGGTTAATGGATATGGGCTACAAGATCCGTTTGACCGCTTTGAAAAACCTGTAAGGCATATAGCGGAACGGAAGGTCGAGCCAGGTCGGAGTCGAGATGACCGTCTTGTGGTGCGTGAATGCGTCGAAGCTCCGCTTGCCGTGGTAACTGCCAAGACCGGAGTTTCCGACCCCGCCGAACGGAAGTCTGCCGTTGGCGATGTGCATTATCGTGTCGTTGACGCAGGCTCCTCCGGAGGACGTGCGGCGCACCACCAGCTCGCCTTGGCTTCCGAAGTAGTAGAGAGCCAGAGGCTTTTCCCTCCCGTTCACGAAGCCGACGGCCTCGTCAAGGTCCTTGAAGGTGACCATCGGGAAGACCGGGCCGAAAATCTCTTCGGTCATGACAGGGGAGTCCGCCGCCACATTGGCCAGCACTGTCGGCTCGATGTACCTCTCAGCCTTGTCCGTGCGGCCTCCGGACACGATGTCCCCGTCCTTGAAATAGCCTGTGATCCGGTCGAAAGCCTTGTCGCGGACGATCCTCACATAGTGCCTGGACTCCTTCGGATCCTCGCCGAGAAGTTCCTTGAAAGCGGCCTGCAACTCTTTGAGAAACAGTTCTTTGATTTCTGAGTGGACCATAAGGTAGTCCGGGGCTATGCAGGTCTGGCCGGCGTTGAGGCTCTTGCCCCAGGCGATGCGTTTCGCGGCGACCTTGAGGTCGGCGTCCTTGTCGACTATGCACGGACTCTTTCCGCCGAGTTCCAGCACGACGGGCGTGAGGTTCTTCGCGGCTGCCTGCATCACGGTCCTTCCGAGGGCCGGGCTTCCGGTGAAGAAGATCAGGTCCCAGCGTTCCTCCAGCAGGGCCGTGTTGACGGACCTGTCACCCTGGACCACGGCTACATATTCATCGGAGAAGGTTTCTTCCACCATCCGTTGCAGCGTGGCGGAGACCTCCTGCACGTAGGGCGACGGCTTCAGCACCGCCGTGCAGCCGGCGCTGATGGCTCCCACGAGCGGGGCCAGAAGCAGCTGCACGGGGTAGTTCCACGGCGCGATGATGAGCGCGGTCCCGAGCGGCTCGCTTAGAATCCTGCTGCGTGACGGGAACATCTTCAGCGGCGTGGCCTTCCTTTGCGGCCGGCTCCATCCCTTCAGTTTATGAATATGTTCGCGGATCTCTGCGAGCAGGATGCTGATCTCTGTCAGGTAGGCTTCTTCGTAGGATTTGTGCAGGTCGGTCCACAGCGCCTCGCAAAGTGGTTTCTCCCATTTGCGTACGGCCGCCTCGAACGCCCGGAGCCGCTCCAGCCGCCATTTCACGTCCTGTGTCGCCCCGCTCCGGAAGAAGCGGCCCTGCCTCTCCATGATCTCCTTTATCTCCTCGACCGGAGTGTTCTCGAGTTTTTTGCCTGATGCGCTTTCCATCGCTTTGCCTGAAATGTTTTCTTCCATCTTTTGACTCTGTGTGCTTTCTTTTACATTGCCCGAAATGCTTTCCATTGCTTTGCCCTGTTTTACCTTGCCCGGAATGTTTTCCATTGCTTTGCCCTGTTTTACCTTGCCCGGAATGTTTTCCATCATCTTGGCCCTTTATGAATATCCTGCCTCAAAGTTAGCGATTTGAAACCGATATCCACACTTTCTCTCTATCTTTGCCGAATGGATCCGATGAACAAAGAAATGCTGCGGCTGGCTCTCCCCAGCATCCTCGCCAACCTGACCGTGCCTCTGGTCGGGATGGTGGACATCGCCATCGCCGGCCATCTGGACACATCGGCGGCCGCTCTGATCGGCGGTATCTCGGTCGGCTCCCTGATGTTCGACCTCCTGTACTGGAATTTCGGTTTCCTCCGAGCCGGGACCGGCGGGATGACCGCCCAGGCCTTCGGACGGCAGGATTGGTCGGATTGCGCCGGCAATCTTACAAGGGGAGTGGGCCTGGCCTTTCTGATAGCCGTCGTCCTGATCGCCCTCCAGTGGCCGTTCCAGAAACTGATATTCCTTTTCGTAGGCTGTTCGGAAGAGGTGCGGAGCCTCGCACTGGAATATTTCTACATCCGTATCTGGGCCGCCCCGGCCACCCTCTGCCTGATGGCTTTCCGCGGCTGGTTCATCGGAATGCAGGACACTTTCAGCTCGATGCTCGCCGATGTGATCGTGAACGGCGGCAACATCCTTTTCAGCCTGCTGCTTGCCTTCGGTATTCCTGGAACAGGATTCAACGGCTTGGGCTTCAAAGGAATAGCCTGGGGGACCGTGGCGGCGCAATATTCAGGACTCCTTTTCGCCTCGGGCCGGGTGGCTCTGAAATTCGGGAATATCCTTGCCGGCCGCCGGCTCTTTGACTTCAGGTCAGCCTTCGCGGGCGGCAAAGTCGGGCGGTTCTTCTCCGTCAACCGTGACCTTTTCATCCGTTCCGTCTGTCTGATAATAGTCTACCTGGCGTTCACGGCCATCTCCGCAAGGTTCGGGGACACCCTGCTCGCCGCCTGCTCGATCATGCTCAAACTTCTGATGGTGTTCTCGTACTTCACCGACGGTTTCGCTTTCGCCGGCGAGGCCCTGACCGGCAGGTTCACGGGAATGCGCGACCTGTCCGGCTTGAGGCGGGCGGTGCGTTACACCTTCATCTGGAGTATGGGCATCGGCTTGATATTCATAGGAATATATTCATTCGCGGGTGTGCCGGCGCTGCGGCTGATGACTTCGGATGCCTCTGTGGTTGAAGCCGCGAGGACCTTCATTCCGTGGCTGGTGTTCATCCCGCTCGTGGGCTGCCCCGCCTTCACCTGGGACGGCATCTACACCGGAGCCACCGCCACGAGGGCGATGCGCGACTCCAACATCGGCTGCGTGCTGGCCTTCTTCGCCATCTGGTTTTCAGGAATATTCATCTTGGCCCCTTCCGGCGTGGCTTCCGCCCATCTTCTCTTCGCCGCCTACTACGCCCACC
>CAVJKE010000178.1:0-4568 GCA_963649695.1 bacterium | reverse complement strand
CTCTCAAGCAGCCTCTCATTCTCGGCTACATCGTGGCCGGTTTCATCGTGGGACCGCATCTGGGCCTGTTCCCGGAATTCTCCAGCACGGAATCCGTGGAGCAATGGTCGGAGATAGGAATCATCTTCCTCCTCTTCGCCCTTGGTCTTGAATTCAGCTTCAAGAAACTGCTCAAGGTAGGAAGCAGCGCCCTGATAATGGCGGGGGCCAAGTTCATAGGGATGTTCGTCCTGGGCATGATCGCCGGCTACGCCCTCAAATGGAGTACGATGGAGAGCATATTCCTCGGAGGTCTGCTTTCGATGTCTTCCACCACCATCATCATCAAGGCCTACGACGAGATGGGTCTGAAGAAGAGTCCGCACGCCCCGCTCGTGTTCGGCACCCTCGTGGTCGAGGACCTCATCGCCATCCTCCTGCTCGTCCTGCTTTCCACCCTCGCCGTGTCCAACAAGTTCGCCGGCGGAGAGATGCTCTGGGGAATATGCAAGCTGTGTTTCTTCCTGGTACTCTGGTTCCTCATCGGAATCTACGTAATCCCTACCCTGTTCAGGAAGGCCCACAAGTACCTCAACGACGAGATCCTGCTCATAGCCAGCATCGGACTCTGCTTCGCGATGGTGGCGATCGCCAGCCTGGCCGGTTTCTCATCGGCCCTCGGCGCTTTCGTGATGGGTTCGATCCTCTCCGAGACAATCGAGGGAGAACGGATCGAGCATCTGGTCAAAAGCCTGAAGGACCTCTTCGGGGCCGTGTTCTTCGTGTCCGTGGGTATGATGATGGACCCGGCCGTCATAGCCGAGCATTGGGGGACGGTGCTGGTGATCACCCTCGTGACCATCGTCGGCATCGTGATCTTCTCCTCCAGCGGCGTGCTTCTCGCCGGCAAGGGACTGAAGAACGCCATCCATTCGGGCTTCAGCCTGGCCCAGCTCGGTGAGTTCGCCTTCATCATCGCCAGCCTCGGCTGCTCGCTCGGGGTCATGCGCGACTTCATCTACCCGGTGATCATCGCTGTCTCCGTCATCACAACGTTCACGACTCCGTACATGATCAAGGCCGCCGACCCTGTCATCAGGCTTCTCGAGAAGAAACTTCCGCAGAGGATCCTGGACAAGATCGAGCCTGACCAGACCGAAGGGTCCAGACGGTCGGCCGCCGAGGAGAGCGAATGGAAGAGGCTCCTCAAGGCCTATTTCCTCAGAATCGGACTTTACGGAATCCTGCTGCTGGCCATCCTCATAGGCTCCAAACTCTACCTTGACCCGTTCGTCCACAAGATCCTTCCGAAACTGAGCGAGACCGTGGCCGACTGCATCACCGTCGGTGTCACGCTTGTCGTGATGGCTCCGTTCATCTACGGACTCAGCATCAGCAGCGGCTCGATCGCCTCTTCCGCCAAGAAACTGCTGGCCGAGAAGCCGGCGAACTGCTGGCCTATACTCTCGCTGATGCTCATCCGGAGCTTCCTGTCCATAGCCTGCATCCTCGAGGTGTTCATGGCTCATTTCCAGGTGAGCGGCTGGTTCATCGTGATCGTCACCATCGCCGGAATCGTCTTCTTCTATCTGGCAAGACGTTCCGCCCACCAGTACTCCCCTATCGAGATGCAGTTCATCAACAACCTGAACCAGAAGGAGGAGATCGCCAGAAGCAAAGCCCCTGTGACCACCTCGATCAAGGACAAGCTGTCCGGCTACGATGTGCATCTGGCTCCGTTCGATGTCTCGGCCGACTCCGAGTTCATCGGCAGGGAGATCCAGTTCATTCCTGTCATCAGAGAGAGCGGCGTGAACATAGTGAAGATCCAGCGAGGCACCCACAACATCCTCATCCCGCAGGGCAAGGAGCGTATCTACCCGAACGACAGGCTGTTGGCCGTCGGCACGGATGAGGAGATCAACGCTTTCGTGGATGCCATGAACTCTTCGGTCAAACCGGCCGACGGCAATCCTGCCGACGAGTTCGTCGTGGAGAGGGTCGAGCTGACCGCCGAGTCCTACCTGAATGGCAAAGTCCTGAAGGAAATGGACATGCGTTCCGCCGGCTGTATGGTCATCAGCCTCCTGCGCGACGGGAAGTTCGACACCAATCCGAAGGCCGACATCCGTTTCAAGGAAGGTGACGTGGTCTGGCTGGCCGGCACGAAGGACGGCTGCGGCTGGTTCGGCAGATAACGCTGCGCGTGCGGGCTCAAGTAGCCCGCACGCTAAATGATTAACCACTAATTAATTACGATATAACTAAAACTGAAAATTTCTTAACGCCTGTAAGCAAAATCTTGGCGGCTGGACCTGTGCATACTGTGCGTCTGACAGCAACCAGCCCGCCGCCGTATTCAGAGAGGCGAAAAAATTGGGTTACGAATTCGAAGAAACAAGTCCGAACAGATGGGGCAAGAGATTTGTCTGTCCAAAGTGCGGAACATACAGAACGCATTATAAGCTGATAGCTCCTGAACCCATATTCCATAAGAAGGAGCGTATAGCCATCGACAGTTTAACAAGAAAAAGGATTCTTTCTTTGCTGGATATGACTGACGCGTTCTCGGGCGCGTCTATATCCTCCACTCCGGAAATCGACCATAAAGTCCCTTGGACGAGGCTTGAAAACGACATAGACGCTTCAAGTATGTCGGATGATGAAATCAGGCTACATTTCCAGTTATTGACCCGAGAACACAATCTGCTTAAAGACCGTATGTGCGGGCATTGCAAGATCAACAACATCCGGCCTCCGTTCTTCGGACTTCATTTCTGGTACGATGGAGATGAACACTACCTTGGCACCTGCGTTGGTTGCGGGTGGTATGACGGAGCAAAATGGAAAGAAGAATTAAACAAAGTTCTGAACGAAGACGACACTCTCTCCATAACGGAATCTCTCCATAGGCAGTAGAGAGCCATAACAATTAATGGGCAAAGGACCTGTCATATTCACATAAAGTTTCCTAAATTTGCATAGCGATTGGACAAATGTGGACAAAATGGACAATATGAACGCAGATATGGAGAAAGAGTTTTACTCGATAGCGGATGTTGCAGACAAGTTAAGTCTCTCCCAGAAATCCATAAGAAGATATATAGCCAGCGGCCAGCTTGGCGCGGCAAAAATCGGAAGCACCTACAGGATTCCGAAGGGAGCTTTGGAATATTTCATTAACAATCAGACCAACACCGCGCGGCAGGTCAATTATGACCTGTTCGGGAATATCGTGGAAAACGGCACGGCAAGACGCAACTCTCAAAAGTCGGACATAGTCAACTGGTTTGACATACGGCCGGAATGGAAGTCGCCAAGCAAATCGGAGATGACCTTCGTGGATTGCTTCTGCGGGGCAGGAGGCCTGTCAAAGGGCCTTGAGATGTCAGGACTTGAAGGCATCTGCGGGCTGGACTGGTTCAAGGAGGCCGGAATGACCTACGAGAGGAATTTCGACCATCCTTTCGTGAACGGAGACATCACGCTGCCGGAAGTCAAGGAACAGTTCTACGAAGTCATTGAAAAGCGGCTGGGCGGCCGTCACCTGAACATCGTGGCCGGAGGCTTCCCCTGCCAAGGCTTCAGCATGGCCGGGAACAGGATAGTGGACGATCCCCGCAACTCTCTCTACAAAGAACTGCTTGAGATCGTGAAGCACCTCCAGCCTGATTTCGTGATCTGCGAGAATGTCAAAGGATTGCGGTCGATGCTCGGAGGGATGGTGGAACAGAAGATCCTTTCTGATTTCAAGGCCATCGGATACAATATGAATGTCACGACCCTGTGCGCCGCTGACTACGAAGTGCCTCAGAAACGCGAAAGAGTCATATTCATCGGCAACCGCATAGGGAAGGTCAACTACCATCCCAAGCCGATGCTCGCTCCGGATGAATACAAGACCACAGGTGAGGCCATCGGTGACCTGATGGACCACCCAGAGGACAAGGCGTTCAACCACGTCCCGACAAAGCACAAGCCGGAAATGGAAGCGAGAATGCTCGCCTGTCCGGAAGGGCAAAGCCTCTATAAAGGCTATTCAGATGCATGGAAGAAGTGCCCCTGGAACGAGGCTTCCTGCACAGTGAAAGAAAACCACGGTGGTGTGAATATCCACCCTAAGCTTCCGCGGGTGCTGACCGCGCGTGAAATGGCGAGACTTCAGTCATTTCCTGATGACTTCATCTTCGAAGGGCCGAAAAACAAGCAGCTTGTCCAGATCGGCAATGCCGTTCCTCCTCTGCTCGGTAAGGCCATCGGTCTCGCTGTCAGAAAATCGGCCGGTGACCTGAATACGGACGTAAATCAAAAATGACTCGACTCGGTGAAACTCATGCGCCCGTCACGCACTGCGACATCAGTGACGGGATCATATTCGGCCTTATCCGCGCCCGTCACGCACTGCGCATCAATGACGGGATCACTTTCGGCCCTATCCGCATCCGTCACGCACTGCGACATCAGTGACGGGATCACTTTCGGCCTTATCCGCGCCCGTCACCTTCTCAATCCCGAGGTGGACCGTGGCAGATAACCGATTGAGTATCAAGCAAAAGAGCATATGTCTGGTCATGATATCACGACCAGAC
>CAVJKE010000177.1:0-4585 GCA_963649695.1 bacterium | reverse complement strand
GCCGTCCACTTGTCGCCTCCCTTGATGGCTATTCCGACTCCAAGCTCGCTGGCTAGTACCTGATGTCGTTCCTGTTAGGTACGATGGAGAATCCGGCGCGGACTGACTGGTAGGTAGAGGCGCTGAACACGGCGTTGCCGACAGAAGCGAAGCCGGGAACCGAATTCATACCGCTGGAACTCCAGTCGGAACGGATGTAGTTGACCTCGGCCGTCCACTTGTCGCCTCCCTTGATGGCTATTCCGACTCCAAGCTCGCTGGCTATTTTCACATTTCCTCTGCCGAGGGTGTCCACATAGCTTCTTGGAGAAGGAGTCGAGTCGTTGATGCTTGAGATGGACTGGATCTCATACCTTTCGACAGTACCGCGGAGGCTTGTGCCAAGCTTGTAGGTAGCTCCGGCCACCATTGAAAGGTTCTCGCCCAGCCTTGTCTCATACTGCGCTCCGAACTTGGCGGTGACAGCGTGGAGATTCATATTGAAACCGCTCGACACACTCCTGTAGGTGGAGTTTGACATAGCGAACTCGTTCTCTTTCGTAAGGTTGCCGAAATAGTACTGGCCTTCGACGCCGACGGCAAGACCCTTGAACACATTGATTCCGGCTCCGAGGAAGATGTTTGTCAGACCGCCGTAACCCTGGACCGTGTTCGTGATGACACCGGTGTTGGCGATGACCGAAGGGTCGGTCACCTTGGAGCTGATTTTGTAGCCAAGGTCGCTGTACGGAGTCACTCCGGCATACATGGCTAAAGACTTGTACACAGGGAAAGAGATGACGAAATCGTAGATGTTGAAGGTGTTGGCGCTGGATTTAATGTCACCCTGGGCGTAGTAGCGGTTGCCCTGGGCCACACCGAAATCGGCCATGAAAGACTTGTCCTCCCTCGCGGTGACCGCGGCAGGGTTAAGGATGTTCACGTGACGCTTGTCGCGCGTGGCTATTCCGACACCGCCCATATTCTTGTTGAAGGCCGTTCCCTGCTTGGAGATGTCACCTATTCCGAACATCGAATATGGCGTGTACGCATTGTAGGCCTCGTCCTGGGCGCTCATAGAAACAGCGCAGAACAACGCCAACCCACACAGGAGTGTCTTACTAACCATTTTTTTCAACATCATACTTGTCAGCGATTAAGGCTAACCCCATCAGCACAAGATTGCAGACTGCAAAGATGGAGTTTTTCATTCTTTTTGCAAAATATAAAGCGTCTCCACCCGTAAAAACAGCTATTTTTTCGGGAAATAAAGACAAGTACCCCTGTATTTCAAACATTATGCCTGACACCACCCCGGCCTCTATGGAGGAGCGCAGGGAATCCCCCGTCTGCCTCACCACCTGCGGCGTGTCCACGAGCGGAAGTGTCCTTGAATATCTCGACAGCGACTTGAATCTTGTCCTGAATCCCGGCGAGATGTTACCTCCGGTATATTCCCCGTCCGGCTCCAGCACGTCTATGGTGAGGGTGGTGCCGAAATCGAAGACCAGACTCCCCTTCCCTTTGAACAGATACCTCACGGCTATCACCGAGGCCACACGGTCGGGACTGAGATAATCCGGGAGGGAATATTCATTGACCACAGACTTGTGGCGGCTGTCGAGGATGACGAGTCTGCCGCAGCGGGAGCGGAAGTCGTCCTCATCGGCCGGGCCGAGAGTTATGAGCGAGGAAATCACGAGAACGGAAGGCTTTTCCTTGTCCGTCAGAGACCTGATGTAGTCGAACATCTTCTCGCCCTGGTAACGGTAGGTCTTTCCGAGGGTGATTCCTTCGGACCAGGCCGCCTTCAGAGCGGTGTTTCCTATTTCAACCAAAAGATTCGGCATCGTCTTCGTTCAAGTCGTTTCAATACGCCGGACAAAACAGTCAAGGCGAATAAACTTTCAAAGATAGGAATTTTATTGCAATTTCTGAAGAGTTTGAAGAGCTTTGTCCAAAGAATCGATTCCGCGGCAAACGATTTTCAGTTTCCCCTCAGCCTGCTTGAGGTTGAAAAGAGGGTCATATTCATTGACTCTCTCAAGAATCCTCGAGAACACCTTCGATTTGAAATAAGGAGACATCTGGTTGGAAATGAAGAACATGATCATCATTCCGTTCTTGATGATGATTTTCTCCATTCCTAATTTTCCGCCGAGATTGCGGACTTTCACCACATAGAACAGATTGTCCGCATCCTGAGGCATCGGGCCGAACCTGTCCTCCAACTGGGCCTTGACCCTGTCTATCTCCTTGTCGGAAGTCAGGCCGTCAAGCTGCTTGTAGACCCTTATCTTCTCGGCCGTCACGTCGATGTAGGAATCCGGTATCATAGCCGGCTGGTCGGTCTCCACGGTGCAGTCCTCCACAAAGGACTCGTCGACCTTGCGGGTGGCCACTCCTGTCTCCACACCAAGTTCCTCCATAGCCTCGGAAAGGATCCTCTGGTAGGTCTCGTAGCCCATATCCATTATGAAACCGCTCTGCTCGGCGCCCAGCAGGTTGCCGGCCCCTCGGATGTCAAGATCCTGCATCGCTATGTTGAAGCCGCTGCCAAGGTCGGAGAACTCTTCTATGGCCTTGAGACGGCGGCGGGCGTCGTCGGTTATGGAGACAAGAGGAGGCACTATCAGGTAGCAGAAAGCCTTCTTGTCGGACCTTCCGACACGGCCGCGGAGCTGGTGCAGGTCGCTAAGGCCTATGTTCTGCGCCTGGTTGATTATGATTGTGTTGGCGTTAGGAATATCCAGTCCGTTCTCGATGATTGTGGTGCAGAGGAGCATGTCGTAGTCTCCCCGGATGAAGTCCAGCATCTTGGTCTCGAGTTCCTTCGATTCCATCTGGCCGTGGGCCACGCAGATACGCATGTCAGGCACAAGACGGTGCAGGATCTCGTAGATGGATTGCAGTTCCTCCACCTTGTTGTGGATGAAGAAGACCTGTCCGCCCCTGTTAAGTTCGTAGTTGATGATGCTTTTGATCTCATCCTTGTCGAACAGGATGATTTCAGTCTGCGTAGGAATCCTGTTCGGCGGGGGAGTGCTGATGATCGAAAGGTCTCTCGCCCCAAGAAGCGAGAACTGGAGGGTACGAGGGATAGGCGTGGCGGTCAAGGTCAAAGTGTCGACCGAGGTCTTGACCTGGCGGAGTTTCTCTTTGGTGGAGACTCCGAACTTCTGCTCCTCATCGATGATCAGAAGCCCCAGGTCCTTGAACTCGAAGCCCTTGCCGAGAAGTTTGTGGGTTCCTATCACAATGTCGATCCGTCCATCCTTCAGCTTTTCCTTGATCTCGCTGAGTTCTTTGGCCGACCTGAGCCTGCTCACATAATCCACAGTGCAAGGAAAATCCTTGAGTCTGGAAGAGAACGTCGTGTAGTGCTGGAGAGAAAGGATGGTCGTAGGCACAAGCACGGCCACCTGTTTGCCGTCGGTCACGGCCTTGAAAGCCGCCCTGATGGCTATTTCGGTCTTGCCGAAACCCACGTCGCCGCAGACTAGACGGTCCATCGGGCTGTTGTCCTCCATATCCCTCTTGACGGCCTTGTTGGCCGATTCCTGGTCCGGAGTGTCCTCGTACATGAATGAAGACTCGAGTTCCTCCTGCAGGTAACTGTCGGGGGAGTAGGCGAAGCCCTTGGTGGTCTTTCTCTCGGCGTAGAGATGAATCAGATCCTTGGCTATGTCCTTGATCTTGGACTTGGCGCTGGCCTTCAGGTTCAGCCAGGTCTTCGAGCCGAGCTTGTTGATTTTAGGCGGCACGTCGTCCTTCGACCTGAACCTTGATATTTTGTTCAGCGAATGCACGGACACGAACACCACATCGCCATCCTTGTACATCAGCTTCACCACTTCCTTCATCCTGCCTTTGTCGTCCTTCATCCTCACAAGGCCTCCGAACACTCCGACACCGTGGTCTATGTGCACTATGTAGTCACCTATGTTAAAGGCGGTCAAGTCGTTAAGCGTCAGCTGCTCGCTCTTGTCCACCGTCCTTCTGACGCTGACCCTGTGGAAGCGGTCGAAAATCTCGTGGTCGGAGTAGCAGCATATTCTTTCATCCCTGTCGATGAATCCTGAATGAATATTCTTTCCTTCGACAAACTCAGGCACCAGTCCGTTGTTCTCGATGAGAATGGATTTCAGACGCTCGACCTGCGACTTCTTTTCAGCGAATATGAAGACCTTGCAGCCTCTTTCAAGGTTCTGCCTGATGTCGGCCGTGAGCAGCTCGAAGTTCTTGTTGAAGACAGGCTGCGGAGTGATGTTGAAAGCCACGGCCTCAGCGGAATCCACATCCAGCGGACACTCGAAAAAGACCTTGCGGAACGGAGCTAATCCCTTGAAGAACCCTTCCTCCCGGTAAAGGTCCGAGGAATCCAGCCAAAGCACAGAACCCTCTGGAAATAAGGTGCTTACCTCCACCTGCTCCACATCCGGACCCTCGGCGGCGAGGTCAGGGAACACATCCACGCTTTCCCTTTCCTCCTTCGAGAGCTGCGTGTTGCAGTCAAAGACGTGGATCTTCTCTATCTCGTTGCCGAAGAAAGAGACCCTGTAAGGGAAGTTGAATGAATATGAGAATATGTCGATGATGGATCCTC
>CAVJKE010000176.1:0-4589 GCA_963649695.1 bacterium | reverse complement strand
GTGTCGATGGCCAGAATTCTTCCTTTTGGATTCTGTTCCATAGCAATCAATTTTTTGTGCGATTGTTTCTGCGAAGATATAAACTTCCCGCTGATTTCTTCGCCAACAGCACGAAATATCTGCAAACTATTCATAAATTTGTCTGATAAGATATTCATCGAATATGAGAAAGATCCTTCTCGCCACCCTGGTGGCGCTTTGCGGCTGCGGCACCGCCCTCCGCGCGCAGATAAACTTCCCGCCGGTGGAGTACTACGAGATCAGCCAAGGCGACATCGACCGCGCGCAGCAGCTTCTTGACACCCCGCTGAAGAAGCCGCTCGAGTACCCGACCCCCGCGGAAGGGGCGCAGTGGTACCCGCAGGCCAGCCTCGGACTCTTCATGCACTGGGGCATCCACAGCATGCTCGGAGCGCAGCCTTCGTGGGCGATGATCAACCACTACCGCTACAACGGCGGCTACAAGTCGAAGGAACTTTACTACGGCCAGGCGGAGAAATTCAACCCGGAGTTCAACGCGGACAAATACCTCGAGGCGGCGAAGGAAGCCGGCTTCAACTACGCCGTCCTCACGACCCGGCACCACGACGGCTACTGTCTCTGGCCATCCAGGTACGGCATCGGCACGAAGCAGTTCCTCGGCGGGCGTGACCTTGTCAAGGAATATGTCGAAGCCTGCCGCAAGGTCGGTCTCAAGGTGGGATTCTACTACTCGCCGCGCGACTGGCTGTACCCGGGCACCTACGATGACAGGTTCTTCGACAACAATACCCGCGGCCAGATAACAGCCATCAGCGACCCTGTGGAAAGGGAGAAGGAGTACACGAAGATGCTCGGCTATGTGATGGCCCAGATCGAGGAACTGCTTACCAACTACGGCAAGATCGACATCCTCTGGCTGGACGGAATGTGGATGATGGGCGTGACCGACCACCACAACGACCAGGTCTATGCGTGGATCCGCTCCATCCAGCCGGACATTGTCATCAACGACCGCTGGTCGAACATAGTGAACCCTGACAACCCTGACGGGACAAGCGTGCGCGTGGGCGACTTCACCACTCCTTTCGAGTGCGTCAAACCTACCTACGCTCCTTCACAGTGGTGGGAGCATTGCCACATCTGGACCTGCGGCGGCGGTGGCTGGGGCTACGACAAGACCGGCACCTTCCGTCCGATGAGCTGGTTCTTCGATGAATATGTCACCACAAGATCCCTGGGAGGCAATTTCCTGCCGAACGTGGGCCCTGACGGCAACGGAGATATGCACCCGAATTTCTACAAGCAGGTCGACTCGCTGAAGACATGGATGGCGCACAGCAGGGAGTCTCTCGACGGTGCCGGCCCGACACCTGGCGCGCGCCTCGCCAACGTGCCTCTCACGACCCGTGGCAAAGACATCTGGTACGCCCACCTTCTCCCTCAGTTCAAGGAGCAGGCGAGCGTCCTGACAGGGAAGAAACCGAAGTCCGTCACCCTTCTCCGCACCGGAGAAACAGTTGATTATGAATATGTCTGCGGAGCCGTAATATTCAAACTTCCGGAAGATTCCCGCACAAAAACCGACGATGTAGTGAAAATCACCCTTTAGGAAAACATATGAAACATATCACCTCACTGGCCGCTTTAGCCGCGGCAGCCCTTTTCTGCGCAACCGACTTGATGGCGCAGCGTACCGTGACCACACTTGACAAAGGATGGGATGTCCGTCCTGTCTCGAGCAGAGGCGGCGACAACTCGCCGCGCGACACCGTCGATGTGCCGCACACCTGGAACGCCTCCTACCTGCCAGGCACCGCCACCTACAACCGCGAGACGATGGTCTACCACAAAGCCATCGAAATCACGCCGGAGATGGCGGCCGGCAGACTGTTCCTCTATTTCGAGGGAGTCAATTCGGTGGCCGATGTGTTCGTGAACAGAAAACACGTAGCCTGCCACAAAGGCGGCTATTCCGCCTTCAGTTTCGAGGTGACCGACAAGATGAAAGCCGGCCGCAACGACATCGAGCTGTGGGTCAGCAACGCCTGGCGGAGCGATGTGCCGCCGCTCACGGGAGACTTCAACATCTACGGAGGAATCCATCGTCCTTGCCATCTGATAGCCACGGACAAAGACTGCATCTCTCCTGTCTTCTACGCCTCTCCGGGCGTGCTGGTCCATCAGGACAAAGTCAGCAAGGAGAGCGCTGAACTGCGCGTCGAGACCATCATAAGCGGCGACGGCCCTCTGACCCTCAGGACCACTCTTCTGGATCCGGAAGGAGTGCAGGTGGCCAGCTTGCAAAGTCCTGTGCAGGACAGCGTCGTGAGCCAGAACTTCAAGGTGGAAAACCCGAGTCTGTGGAACGGCCGCAAAGGAGCTCCGATGTACAAGGTTGTCGCTGAACTCCTCCGTGACGGCAAGGTCGTCGACAAGGTGGAGCAGCGCACCGGCCTGAGATTTTTCTCGGTGGACAAGGAGAAAGGTTTCTTCCTGAACGGCGAACCTTACACCCTGTGCGGTTTCGGACGGCACGAGGACTTCGCCGGAGTCGGCAGCGCCCTGCTGCCGGAACACTTCAAGCGTGACTATGAACTCATAGACGAAGTCGGAGCGACCGCCCTGCGGTTCGCCCACTACCAGCATTCGCAGCGGGACTACAACATGAGCGACGAACACGGCATCGTGGTCTGGACCGAGATTCCGTTCGTCGGCCCGGGCGGCTACAGTTTCACCGGTTTCATAGAGAATCCCGACTTCAAGGCTACCGCCAGGCAGAACGCCCTCGAACTGGTGTATCAGAACATCAACCACCCTTGCGTGTGCATCTGGGGCATCTTCAATGAGGTCCGGGCCGATGAAAAGGCCTACGACGACCCGGTTCCGTTCATGAAAGAGCTGGACGCGATCTACAAGACAACGGACCCGTCCCGTCTTACTTCATTCGCCATCTTCACCCAGGCCAGCGACTACTACAGCGTGGGTGACCTCATCGGAGTCAACAAGTACAACGGCTGGGACGGTGGCCGTGACGGACAGTTCGGGCAGTACTTCGACTCCATCTTGAACGACCCTGAGGCCCAGCCTGTCGGTGTCGCTGAATATGGCATCGGAGGCAGCGTGAAGCAGCACGGCCCTAAAAAACTCTTCAACGGTCCGCTCTGCGGGGCCTACCACAGCGAGGAGGACCAGTGCCGTGTCCACGAAGGGTTCTACGACCAGATCAGTTCACGGCCTTACCTGTGGTGCCGGCTGGTGTGGAACTTCGCCGATTTCCAGTCCGCTCTGCGGGAAGAAGGCGACGCGCCCGGCAAGAACGACAAGGGTATGGTGACCTACGACAGAAACGTGAAGAAGGATGTCTTCTATTTCTACAAGGCGCAGTGGAATCCTGAGCCGATGGTCTACATAACCCAGCGCCGCTACACGGAGCGTCCCGAGGCCAAGGCCGATGTCCGGGTGTACACGAATATGGACAAGGCGACACTGTACCTGAACGGTGTAAAAGTCGGGAGCGTCAAGCCGGACCACCTCAACCGGGCCTGCTGGGAAGGTGTCGAGCTGAAGCAGGGTGAGAATGTAGTCCGGGTCGTGGGTGCCAAAGGCAAGTCCAGAATAGAGGACACCTGCACCTGGACCGTGAAGTGACCCCTGCCGGGGACAGAAGATGCCATCGGAATAAGTCTATAGAACTACTCTTGTCGATTTTTACCTATTTGCCTATCACCATTAGTTTTATCATTGGCGATTTTGGAGAATTGGTATATACACGAACAGGAAAAACAGATGTTGATTTGACTGTTGAGTGATGTTTTATCGTTACTACAATCTGATTTTTATGTCTCGCCTTTGTAATATCTCTATAGCTTACACTCATCATAGACGCATCATACTCAGCTTTATATATTTTTAATGGACTCAAACCAACATTCTCATATTTAAAAACATATGACTTTTCAGCATTCTTCGAGATACCCCTATCTCTTATTATTTTTGTATCGAAAACCATATACGGACTGACCATATAAGCAAAACGAGAAAACGTATCAGAGTTAATTTGCAATGACCCTCTGAATACCACTTCTGCCACAGCTTCTCCATTTACTATCATCATAGCATCTGTATTAATGTCTCCATAATATTTAGAGAGAACCAATATCTCATAAACAACATTTTGTTCTGATTTTGGTGGCACATGAACTTCTTTCATTTTTAGATTTATAGCATCCTTATGCCCAGTTAGTAAACGGAATGACAACCATTCCTCACTAGAATTATATATAAAAAGTTCTCGTTTCATCTTCATACCAGATGAGACCACACCTACATTTATCACATTTGACCTCAAGCACAATGAATTATAACAATAACTGTAGTGTTTGTTTTTAAGTCCTTCATCGATTACTATTCCACGTATTTCAAGAATTTGCATCTCACCATTCGATAAATATACAAGTATCTTTTTACTGATAGGCCCAATGTTATCGCTATTGACATAAACAACATCAATAATTCCTTTCTCTTCTGGTTTAATCATTGCTTTTGTCCAATTAGCCTTTATACATCCACAAGACACATTTACCGATTGAATCCACACAGAACAGGAA
>CAVJKE010000175.1:0-4593 GCA_963649695.1 bacterium | reverse complement strand
TACTACGCCGACGAGAGAGGCTTCCTCTTCCCGCTTCAGAGCAACTACTCTTCGAGGGTGCTGGTCGTGGACGGGAATCTTCCGCTGGATGTCACAAGGGGGTACAAAGGAGAGCCGAAAACTGAAAAGGAAAGAGAATGGCTCGCCGGTGTCCTCGGCCTTGTGGACTACATGAAGAAAACGAAGATCTGGGAGGAGAACATCTGCCAGATCACGGTCGGCGACGGAGGAGACCTCGTCCTTGTGCCGAGAGAGGGCAAGGAGAAGTTCCTCTTCGGCCAGCCTGAGGATGTCGAACGCAAGTTCAGCCTCATCGACCGCTACTACACCACCATCCGCCCACAGAAGGAGGAAGGCCGCTACTCGACAGTGAACGTGAAATACAATGGACAGATTGTCTGCAGAAAATAACTAACGGACTTGAAATAAAACCGGACTATGGAAGAGAGATACATCGCATCAATTGATTTAGGAACATCCAGACTGGCCGTCTGCGTGGCCAGGATCCAGGGCCAGAACACCCAGGTGGTCTACTACAAGGAATCGCCTTCGCTTGGCGTGAACCAAAGCTATGTACTGAACCCTGGCAAGCTCAAAGCCAGACTGAAGGAAGCCGTCACGGACGCACAGCAGTCGCTGCACATAAACATCCACAAGGTGATCGTGGGACTGCCTCGCTGGTATGTCCGCCAGGAGACCGCGGAGGCCAAAGCGGAAAGAATCGACAAGGACAGCCTCATCTCGGCCGACGAGATCCGCACCTTGAAGAATGATGCTCTCGCCTCCTACCCTGTCGAGGATGAGAAGAAGGATGTCCTCTACGGCGCCGTGGCCCAGTCTTTCTCGACTGAAGACAGCCTCAACGAGCCTGAGAACGACATCATCGGACAGGTGGCCGACACGCTTGAAGGCAATTTCAAGGTGTTCATCGGCAGCAGGAAGTTCTCATCCAACATCGACATAGCGCTCCAGGGAATCGGGATAGGAGTGGCCAAGAAATACTTCACCCCGGGCATCACGGCCAGAGCCGTGCTGAAGCCGGAGCAGATGGAGAACGGAGTGGCTCTCATCGACCTCGGGGCAGGTGTAAGTTCGGTGACGATCTTCAAGGACAAGATTCTCCGCTACTACTCAGCGGTGCCGTTCGGAGGCAAAAGCATCACGAACGACATCAAATCAGAATGCAATTTCACGTTCGAGCTGGCCGAGAACATCAAGAAGGCCTACGGAGCGTGTATGCCAGGCAAACTGCAGTCCTTCGGGGAGAAGAACATCCTCATCGAAGACGAGGACGGCAAGGAGGTAGTGCAGGTGTCAGTGAAACGCATTTCCGAGATCGTGACAGCCAGGATGAAGGAAATCATCGAGGCTCTGCTTTACAGGATCGAAGAAAGCGGCTATAATTCAGAGGACAAGCTCAGAGCCGGAATCGTGGTGACCGGAGGCGGGGCCAGGATGGTCAACTGTCCTCAGTTCATCAAGGAACTGTCAGGATATTCAGTGACCCGCGGTCTGCCGCGCCGCTTCTTCACCTGCGAAGGTTTCGAGGGTGCCTGCGACTGCAGCGCGGCCACGACGATGGGTATGATTCTCTCAGCAAGGGACGACAAGTCAATCAATTGCATCAACGGAGCAGCGGTCTCAACAGGAAGTTCCACCACTTCCGCACCAAGAAATCGGCCGGCGGCTCCGCAGGTTCCGGAAAGGGAGACCCCAACCACACCTAAGGGAACAGCTACTAAGGTGACTGAAGCGCCGAAAGGCACCGTCCAGACACCGCCTTCAAAACCGGAGGAACAGGGCGGAACGTCCGGCCCGACCACGCAGAAACGCATAACAGAGCCGGAACACAAAACGAAATCCGAAAACAGACAGGAGACGGCAACCGTCGAAGGGCCTGTAAATGGCCCAGAAGGCGGGGACCACAATGGGGTGCCACCAGGCAACACCGAGACAAAAAAAGGCGAGACAAAAGAAAAAAAGCAGAAAGACGACAAGAATGGTAAACAGCCGACGTTTACCTGGAAAATCAACAAGATCATGACCGACTGGTACAACGGTATGAAGGATGAAGAAGTCTAATCTAACAGGAAAGGAAGGAAGAATCTTATGGAAGAGTTTGACAACATTATAGATGTAGCGGACAACAGCGACTGGACACCTGTCGAATCGATGATCAAGGTCATCGGAGTCGGCGGTGGCGGCTGCAACGCCGTGAACTACATGTTCAGAGAAAACGTCAAAGGATGCAGCTTCATCGTCTGCAACACCGACAGACAGGCACTTGAATCGAGTCCGGTCCCTGTGAAAATCCATCTCGGCAAAAGCGCCCTCGGAGCCGGTACCGATCCGGAAAAAGGCCGGAAGGCAGCGCTCGAGACCCAGGATCTTATCGAAAAGGTCGCCCTTGATGAAAGCACCAAGATGCTGTTCATCACGGCCGGAATGGGCGGCGGCACCGGCACCGGAGCCTCACCGGTCATCGCGAGGATGGCGAAAGACAAAGGAATACTCACGGTCGCCGTCGTCACGATTCCTTTCGCCACCGGCGGAGGCAACAACAAAGAGATGGCCAGAGCCATCGACGGCATCCACGACCTTATCAAGAATGTGGACAGCCTGCTGATCATCAACAACGAGAAGCTCTGCGACTACTACGGCAATATGCTTATCCACGAGGCTTTCCCTAAAGCAGACGAGGTTCTGGCGACCGCCGTGAGAGGAATCACGGAGATCATCAGCCGTCCGGGCTACATCAACGTGGACTTCGAGGATGTCAAGACGATGATGACCAACAGCGGAATGGCGCTTATGGGATGCGGCTTCGGTTCAGGAGAAGACAGAATCGACAAGGCCCTCAAGGATGCCTTGAATTCTCCTCTGCTCAGCGACTTCGACATCACGACAGCCAAGTCCCTGCTCGTCAACATCACCTGTGTGAAGAACAAGAACGGTCTCAAGATGGACGACCTGAAGAAGATCAACGAGAAGATCGCTGAACTCACGAACCACGTCCAGACATTCAAGACGGGTCTTGTCTACCTTGACGATGACCCGGAGATCGAAGACAAAATCCAGATCACGGCGATAGCGACCGGATTCAAGGCTGACGACCTTCAGAAGATAGCGAGATCGGACCTGGGCAACTACATCCACATCGGGAAGGACTTCAAGTACGAGAATCCTCTTCTTCTGGAGGAAGATGAAGACAGCGAATATCCTTGCGGGAACACCACAAGAATCGTCGGCCCGGCCTCCGGCGGCAGGACCAGGAAATTCAGTTTCAACAGCAAACCTGCGCTTGCCGTTGAACCAGGCGAGGATCTCGCCGAACTGGAAAACGTTCCGGCCATCAGGCGCTCCGAACACACGGCGGAGCCGCAGGAGTAGCGGCGGCGTCACCGCCGCTCCCCCGTCCCGGCCGGCTGAGAGCTAGGCGAGACGGGAGGAGGCGTAGGCGATCCGGGCCACGGTTTCAGCCTTGCCGATGCGTACGATGATGTCGGCGATGCCAAGACCGCTGGCGGCTCCGGCGAGGGCCAGACGGGTGGCGTTCATCACCTTTCCCATAGGCCATTCATTGCCGCGGATAAACTCCTCGAGAGCCTTCTCGAAGGCCTCCACGGTCCATTCACCGGCATATTCATTGACAAAGTCCGCGACGCGGCCGACATATTCAACCACCTCAGGCTTCCAGAACTTGTCCACGTCCTTGGCGAGGAACGGCGCCGTGGCGGCATCGTCATAGACCTTCGCGCGAGGATCCGCCTGACGGCGAGGGTCGTTGCTCTGCGGCTCCACAGCGGCTCCGGCCTTGATCCCATAGTCAGAGAAATCCTTCGGGGCAACGAAGAGGTAGGACGCGATTGTCCAGAAGTCCTTGACGAAGGTGGCTCTCTCCTTGATGAAGGAGACCACGTTCTGGACATAGCCTTTCGTGAATATGTGCTTGTCGACATCCGCTCCGAACTCGTTGACGTTCCCGCCGGCCGCCTTGGCGCAATGGCAGCACTCCACAACCTTCATTCCGTGTTCCTCAAGGACAGGGACGAAGAGGGCGGCGAGTTCCTCGTCTGATTTCAGGCGGAGGTATTCCTTGTTGTACCAGCGGGCCTTCTCAGGGTTGAAGCGCGCGCCTGACTTCACGATGCGGTCGAGGGAGAAAGCCTTGACCAGCTCGTCCATTGTGAACATCTCGCGGTCATCGCCCGGATTCCAGCCCAGGAAGGCGAGCAGATTGACGAAGGCCTCAGGGAAGTAGCCGTCCTCACGGTAGCCTCTGGAGACCTCTCCGGCGGCGTTGACCCACTTGAGCGGGAACACAGGGAAGCCGAGCTTGTCGCCGTCGCGCTTGCTGAGCTTGCCCTTTCCGTCCGGCTTCAGAAGCAGGGACAGGTGGGCGAAACGAGGCATAGTGTCCTCCCAGCCGAAGGCCTTGTAGAGCATATAGTGGAGCGGGAGGGACGGAAGCCATTCCTCGCCGCGGATCACCTCGGTGATCTCCATCAGATGGTCGTCCACGATGTTGGCGAGATGGTAGGTAGGCAGTTCGTCGGCCCTCTTCCAGAGCACCTTGTCGTCGAGGGTGTCTGT
>CAVJKE010000174.1:0-4605 GCA_963649695.1 bacterium | reverse complement strand
AACGTGTGATAAGGTACTTCTGCCATATGCATTTAGTTACTAGCGAAAGTTGAATAAATGATTAACGAAATAAAAGTAGGAATCATCGGGGCCGCCGGCTACACGGCCGGCGAGCTCCTGAGGATTCTGGTGAACCATCCGGCCGTCAAGGTGGTCTTCGCCCAGAGCGGCAGCCACGCCGGCGAACCCGTCTGGTCAGCCCATCAGGACTTGATTGGCGAGACCGACCTGAAATTCAGCGCCGACGCTCCCGTGGAGCAGGTCGACGCGCTTTTCCTCTGCTCCGGCCACGGCAAATCCAAAGGCTTTGTCCAGTCGCTTCCGGAGACTTACAAGGGAGCGATAATCGACCTCAGCAATGACTTCCGTCTTGTCGCAGACGCTGAGGATTTCGTCTACGGACTTCCGGAGGCCTTCCGTGAGAAAATAGTGAAGGCCAAGCACATAGCCAACCCGGGATGCTTCGCGACATCCATCCAGCTGGCCTTGCTGCCGGCCGCCAAGGCTGACATCCTGCCTGAGGTCCACGTGACCGGAATCACCGGCTCGACCGGCGCGGGACAGGCCCCGTCCGAGACCACGCACTTCAGCTGGAGAGCCAACAACCTTTCCGTCTACAAGCCGTTTACCCACCAGCATCTCGGCGAGATAGGGGAGACCCTGCACACTCTCGCCCCGAGTTTCGGCGGAGAGCTGAACTTCGTCCCGGTGAGGGGCGACTTCCCCCGCGGCATCCTGGCCTCGGTCTATTTCGACTGCGACCTCAGCGAAGAGGAAGCTGTGGCTTTGTACAAGGACTACTACAAGGACGAGCCTTTCGTCCACGTCATCGACACCAATCCGGACCTCAAGATGGTGGTGAACACCAACAAATGCGTGCTGAATGTCCGCAAGCACGGACGCAAGCTGCACGTTGTCAGCGTCATCGACAACCTTGTCAAGGGCGCTTCCGGCCAGGCTGTCGAGAACCTGAACCTTGTATTCGGCCTTCCTGAAGACACCGGCCTCCATCTGAAGGCCACGCGTTTCTAGCCTCCGGGCTGTGGAACAACGGGAGACCGTGACTGAAAAACAAAACAGACAATGAACTTATTCGACGTATATTCCCTCTTTGACGTGACTCCGGTCAAAGCGAAAGGCACCCGCATCTGGGACGACAAAGGACAGGAGTATCTTGACCTCTACGGAGGCCATGCGGTGATCTCGGTAGGCCACTGCCATCCGAAGTATGTCGCCGCCATCACCGACCAGCTCGGCAAGATCGGATTCTACTCCAACAGCGTGAAGAATCCTCTCCAGGTGGAACTGGCCAGGAAGATCGGAGAACTCTCCGGTCTGCAGGACTATTCCTTGTTCCTGATCAACTCGGGAGCCGAGGCCAACGAGAACGCCCTCAAACTCGCTTCCTTCCACACCGGTAAGGACAAGGTGATCGCGTTCAAGGGAGCCTTCCACGGAAGGACCTCCGGGGCGGTGGCCGTCACCGACAACCCTAAATACACTTCTCCGTTCAACTCGCACCACAATGTCGTCTTCCTGCCTCTCAATGACATAGAGGCCGTGAAGGCTGAAATCTCCAAGGGAGATGTGGCCGCGGTGATCATCGAGGGCATCCAGGGAGTCGGCGGCATCGTTATTCCTGACGACCAGTTCCTGCGCGACCTGCGCCAGGTGACCAAGGAGGCCGGCGTGGTGCTTATCCTCGACGAGATCCAGAGCGGTTACGGCCGCAGCGGCCGGTTCTTCGCCCACCAGTGGGCCGGAATCGTGCCAGACATCGTCACGATGGCCAAGGGAATGGCCAATGGCTTCCCGATCGGCGGAGTCCTGATCTCACCTGAGTTCGAGGCCACCAAGGGAATGCTCGGCACCACATTCGGCGGCAACTACCTTGCGATGGCCGCTGCCAACGCCGTCGCCGACATATTCAAAGAAGAGAACCTTGTGCAGAACGCCTACGAGGTCGGCGAGTACCTCAAGGCTTCGATTCCGGCTTCGCCGAGGATCAAGGAGGTGCGCGGCCGCGGGCTTATGGTCGGCATCGAGTTCAACGAGCCGATCGCCGAGATAAGAGGCCGTCTGCTCTATGAGAAGCACGTGTTCACCGGCGTGTCCGGCAAGAACATGATCCGTCTTCTCGCCCCGCTGACGCTGACCAAGGCCGACGTCGACATATTCATCAACGCATTGAAAGAGGTATTGTAAGGTATGAGAAGTTTTTTTCACGTAAGTGACATAGGCGACCTTGGAAAGGCGCTTGAAGAGGCGAAGCAGGTCAAGGCGACTCCGTTCGCCTGGCAGGAACTGGGCAGGAACAAGACCATCATCCTGATTTTCTTCAACAGCAGCCTGCGCACCAGGCTCAGCAGCCAGAAGGCGGCGATGAACCTCGGGATGAACTCCATCGTGCTGAACGTCAACGGCGACAGCTGGAAACTCGAGACCGAGATGGGAGTCATAATGGACGGCGACAAGCCTGAGCATCTGCGCGAGGCCATCCCTGTCATCGGCAGCTATTGCGACCTCATCGGAGTCCGCTCGTTCGCGGGCCTGAAAGACAAGGAGTTCGACTACAACGAGTCGATTCTCCGCCAGTTCATCGAGTACTCAGGCAAGCCTGTCATCAGCCTCGAATCGGCCACGGTGCACCCTTGCCAGGCCTTCGCGGACCTCATCACCATCAATGAATATAAGACCGTGGCCCGTCCGAAGGTGGTCCTGACCTGGGCCCCTCATCCTCGCGCGCTGCCTCAGGCCGTGCCTAACTCCTTCGCGGAGTGGATGAACGCCGCCGATGTGGACTTCGTCATCACCCAGCCTGAAGGCTATGATCTGGACCCTCGCTTCGTCGGGAACGCCCGCGTCGAGTACGACCAGATGAAGGCCTTCGAGGGAGCCGACTTCATCTATGCGAAGAACTGGTCCTCCGTCTCGCACTACGGCCAGATCCTCAGCCAGGACCGCGCCTGGACCGTCGGCGCAAGGCAGATGGCTGTCACCAACAACGCCTACTTCATGCACTGCCTGCCGGTGCGAAGGAATATGATCGTGACCGACGAGGTCATCGATTCGCCTCGCAGCATCGTGATTCCTGAGGCCGCCAACCGTGTGGTTTCCGCCCAGGTCGTGATGAAGAGGATGCTTGAGGACCTTAAATAGGACATCTATGATAAAGGAATCTCTGAACATAATCAAAGTCGGAGGCGCCATTGTGGAGAAAGAAGAGTCTCTGCAGGCACTTCTGATGTCGTTTTCGTCTCTCAAGGGCAAAAAGATTCTTGTCCACGGGGGCGGCAAGATCGCCACTGAGGTGGCCGGGAAACTGGGTGTCGAGACCCAGATGATCGACGGCCGCAGGATCACCAGCGCCGAGATGCTCAAGGTCGTGACAATGGTCTACGGAGGCCTTGTCAACAAGAACCTCGTCGCACGTCTCCAGGCTCTCGGAATCAACGCCATAGGACTCACCGGAGCGGACCTCAATCTCATAATGAGCGTCCGCAGGCCAGTCCAGCCGATCAATTTCGGCTTCGTCGGCGATGTCAAGTACGTCAACGCCAAGGCCTTGGAGTCTCTCCTTGAAGTCGGTGCCGTGCCTGTGCTGGCCCCGCTCACCCACGACAAGGAAGGCACTATGCTGAACACCAACGCCGACACGATCGCTTCGTCGGTCGCCCGCGCCCTGGCCTCTGTCTATGACGTGACCCTGACTTTCTGCTCGTCCACTCCGGGCGTGATGAAAGACCTTGACGACCCTACGAGCGTCATCCCGACGATCACAAGTTCGGATTTCGAGCCGATGGTCGCTGACGGAACGATTTCGGAGGGAATGATACCGAAGCTCCAGAACGCCTTCGAGGCCATCAATTCCGGAGTCTCCAGGGTGGTGATCACCTCTGCCTCTGCGCTTTCCGGCGGCACGACCATCATCGCCGACCCAGAGACAGACGACTAAAACAGACGACTAAAACAGGCTATGGTCAAGACGGAACTTCTTGAGAATCTTATCCGTATCCCGTCCTTCAGCAGAGAAGAGGGGGCTGCCGCCGACTACCTTGAGCGCTGGATGCTCGAGGAAGGCTTCGCGGTCAGGAGGAAAGGCCACAATCTCTGGGTCGAGTCCTGTCCGCCGGACGGCCGTCCGACAATCCTGCTGAACGCCCACATCGACACCGTGAAGCCTGCATCCGGCTACACCTGCGACCCTTTCGGACCTGTCGTCGAAGACGGCCGGCTTTACGGCCTCGGCAGCAATGACGACGGAGGCTCTCTGCTCGCGCTCATCCAGACATATTCATCGCTCCTTCGCAGGCCGCAGCCGTACAGGCTCGTGCTTTCCGCTACCGCGGAAGAGGAAGTCAGCGGAGTCGGAGGTCTGGAACTGATTCTGCCTGAGATTGGTAAGGTGGATTTCGGGGTCATAGGCGAGCCGACGGGAATGCGTATGGCCGTGGCTGAGAAGGGTTTGATGGTGCTGGACTGCACGGCCCGGGGGAAAAGCGGTCACGCCGCGAGAAACGAAGGTGTGAACGCCATCTACAAGGCTCTTGAAGACATCGACTGGTTCCGCGGCCATCAGTTCGAGAAGGTCTCGGACTTCCTCGG
>CAVJKE010000173.1:0-4626 GCA_963649695.1 bacterium | reverse complement strand
TTCAGCGGAACTGTTCTGAAACAAAACATCGAGTTCTGTTGCCGTCGGCAACCCTGCCCGCATGGTCAAGACCCTTGAATAGCGGAAGCTCAAGAGTCCGCAAGTCGGCAAATCCGGAAGGTGCGGTTTCCCCGTCCCTGCGTTCTGAAAGGCCGATAGCAGCTATCGGAAATAAGTGATGATAATCCAGCCGGGAAAAGGTTAAGAGACATAATTTCGCGACCGAAAACAAAATAACGAAGTTATGTTACCACTTGAAATTTCCACAGCAGCGATGAGCGCCAATTCCGGACTGCTCATCATAGTCTGCGCGGCCGCCAGCGCGGTCATCGTCGTCGCATCTTTCCTTCACGAAAAGATCAGTGCCTTCAACAGAAAACACAGAATCATCACCTGCTCCGACTCCATTGTCAGACCTGTGGTCTGGAACGGAGGCCTTGACGGCGTCGACGAGGACGGCATCCCTTTCTACGGATCGATGGAGGATGAAGACTCTGAAGCGAATATGGTGAAAGTCAAGACAATCCACAGTGCGGAAAAGAAGGTGAAGGAATATGGAGAGTCAAGAAATCACGCTGCATAACGAGTTGAAGCGTAAGAGCATATTCCTAAGAGACTACACCACCGAGCTATACGCGAGCGGGGCCACCACGATCCGCATCGAGAAAAATCTCAGCCGCATAGCCGAGAGGTGGCACACGAAAGCCGATTTCTCCGTGCTGCCTACCTGCATTGTACTGAACCTTTGGGACGAGAACGAGGAGAAATCCTACACGGTTACCGGAAAGATTCCCTCCGACAGGATCAATTTCAACACCGTCTCCGACCTCAGCGGACTCAGCTGGAAGATCGCCGACGAGGGTCTGGATGTCGCCGAGGCCACCGAAAGGTTCAAGGCGGTCCGCGACAAAAAGAAGCTGAATCCGTGGCTCGTGCTTGTCCTTGTGGGACTTGCGAACGCCTCTTTCTGCGAGCTTTTCGGCGGAGACCTGGTCTCGATGACCATCGTGTTCATCGCCACGGTCGACGGTTTCTTTCTCAAACAGAAGCTCCCGGCCAAAGGAGTGGATTTCAGGATAGTGATCGTCCTGGCGGCCTGTCTCTCGGCCGTGATAGCGTGCTCTGGTTTCGTATTCGGTCTTGGGAACACCCCGGAGGTGGCGCTCGCCACCAGCGTTCTCTATTTCGTGCCGGGCATTCCATTCTGCAATGCGGTCTGTGACCTCATCTACGGCCATTACATCTGCAGCATAAGCCGTTTCCTTCACGCTTTGATCATAACCGTCTGCCTGTCACTTGGACTTTGCATCGCGTTCGGACTTCTGAACATCAAATTTTTGTAATGGAACTTTTCTTTCTTATCATAAAAGACGGTATCTTTGCCGCCATAGCGGCTATAGGCTTTTCAAGCATAAGCAACCCTTCGCCGAAGGTGTTCCCGCTTTGCGCCTCGATCGCCGCTACAGGACATATGACCCGTTACGTGCTGATGAACATATGTGGCTTCCAGCTTGCCACAGGCAGTATGCTCGGAGCCCTTGTCATAGGTTTCCTGGCTTTGCCGGCGGCCAAGATGATCAAGACCCCGGCTGAATGCATCTCGTTTCCGGCGCTGCTTCCGATGGTTCCGGGAATGTACGCCTACAGGACGATCCAGTCGCTGTTGCACTGCCTGGGATCATATTCAGAACCCACTTTCATGCACTATCTCTATCTTCTGAGATTCAACTGGATGACCTGCATGGTGACCATCATCGCGATGGTGGTCGGCGTGATGCTTCCGATCCTGCTTTTCCAAAATTTCTCGTTCAAGGTCACAAAGTAATGGAATTCAGACAACTACGCTATTTTGTCAAAGTTGCGCAACTGCGCAGCTTCTCAGAAGCCTCCAAGGCTTTGTTCATCTCGCAGAGCACTCTGTCACAGCAGATAAAGCAACTTGAGGATGAACTCGGGGTCGAACTTCTTGTCAGGGATTCAAGGCACGTGGCGCTCAGCGACTACGGCGAGCAGTACCTCCCCTACGCCAAACAGGTCCTCAAGGATGTGGACGCCTGCTCCGAAAGAATGAAGGATGTGCAGGAACTGAATGTTGGCACGCTGAATGTAGGTGCCACTTACACTTTCTGCCCTCTGCTGGGTAACACGGTACGCGACTTCATGAAAAAGTACCCGGGAATCAAGCTGAAAGTCTACTGCCGGTCGATGGAGAATCTTATGGAGATGCTAGAACACGGCCAGCTCGATGTCGCCCTCTCCTTCAAGCCGCAGGAAAGCTATGAGGACATCGAATCCCACATTCTGTTCAACAGCAAACTCTGTGTCATCGCCGGAAAGAACAATCCGGTGGCGAAGATGGACAAGATCCGCCTCGCCGAACTGGAAAAGCTGCCGCTCGCCCTGCCCGCCAACGGGCTGCAGGCCAGGAACGCGTTCGACAGCCTGCTCTACGGACAGAATTTCAAATTCGACGTCAGGCTGGAGGTCAATGACCTGAACATCCTCCTGGACCTGGTTGCCAGAACAGATCTGGTGACGCTTCTTTCCGCCGCGACGGTCAGAGGAAAGAAGGATTTCGTGGCCGTTGAGCTTGACCAGCCGCACTCAGAAATGGAGGGATCGTTCCATATTCTCAAAGGAAGCTATTGCAAAAACGCGACTAAGGAGTTCCTGAAGTTCCTCATCGAGAACAACTCCTTCACGATGGCGATGAACGCCATCGAAGACCGCTGAATATGCGTTCCAACTTGGAAGCATTCATAGTCAATATCTGGTTGTATATCCCGCTGTTCATTTCTTCAAATATTTAAGCAAAGTTTGTATGGAAGAAGCCTTCTTGCCAACTTCAATGTACTGTTCAAAAACAGATGCATTCATCTTAGCGACAATCCAAAGGTAAGCATAAATAACCCTCATCACCAGAGGACCGGCCAATGACTTCCCTGCCGCTTATCCGGGCCTTGCCAGCGAGGAGGGCGTGGACGCTCTTGCCGAGGCGCTCTGCAAATAATCAGATTTCACTTGAATACTATCCGCCCGGATCGTAAAAGATCGGGGCGGTTTGCTTGGAAATTGCTATTTTTGCAAAAAATCACGCTCGGATGGACAGAAAGACAATTCAGGACGCGACCTTCCACAAATGCCCGATCAGGAATATTCTCTCCAGAATCGGAGACAAGTGGACTATGCTTCACTCTCGAAAACAACGGTACGATGCGGTTCAATGACCTCTATCGCGCCATTCCTGACATATCCGCGCTCCTGTCATTTGCGTCTTTTCCGGAAGAGGCGCTATACTGATTCCATAGTCAACTCAGTAATGCCCATGACAATAAACTACCAATATTACCATTCCCCTTGCGGAGACCTTGTCCTCGGTGCGGCCGGTGACGAGCTTTTCCTCTGCGACTGGAGCGGGAAGCCTTGCGCGGAGCGTAACAAAAGAAGGCTCACGAGGCTGGCCGGAGCGGAGTTCAAGGAAGAATCCTCCCCTGCCCTGGAGCGTGCGGAAAGGGAGTTGGATGAATATTTCGCTGGCCTCCGGACTTCTTTCGACATTCCGTTGCATCCGGTAGGCACGCCGTTCCAACAGAGTGTGTGGGCCGCATTGAAAGAGATACCATACGGAGAGACAAGGACTTACATAGAGATCGCACGGCGTGTGGGCAATGTCCGTGGAGTACGCGCCGTGGCACAGGCGATCGGAGCGAACGGCCTGAGCATTTTCATCCCCTGCCACCGGGTCATCGGTGCAGACAATTCTCTCACAGGTTTCGCCGGCGGACTTAAGGCAAAGTCACTGCTTCTCGCCCTGGAGAGGACGAGGGAAGATAGCCTGAGTCTTACAACCGTCCAGGACCTCGCCGGCAAGATCTGAATTTTCCGTGAAGTTGTTCCGGTTGTTTCTGCTTGCAAATCTGTCAGCCGACTCCCTGCCGAACCCGTCAGCCGTGGCGGATAACCCCTTGACAATGAGGTAGAAGGGCATATGTCTGGTACAGAAACCTCGACCAGACATATGTTCTTTTCGTTGATAGTCAACCCCTTATCTGCCACGGACTACAACGCTGATTATACGGCATATTTTATTATTCCAAGTCACCTGTCTTCCACCAGACAATGACAGGCTATTTTAGTTTTCTATTAACTTTCTTCAGGTACTTCCCGGCAGTCATGTTTCCGCTATCATATGCAATGGATAACAGGTCTTGTGCCTTGTTATAGTCTTTGGCAACTTTCTTTCCGCCCATATATATTCTACCCAGAGTGCAACATAAATCCGGGGATACACTCTCAAACCCGGTCAAATAATGGTAGGCTTTGTCATAGTCGATATCAACCTTATCTCCATTCATACACATCTCAGAGATGCGGTTGACCGCATCCGTACACCCTTTTTCCGCTGCGTCGTCATATAGCGATACGGCCATTGTAAGATCTGAGTTATTAATTACTACTAACTATAAATTTAAAATATAATCGTATGATTGGTTTATTCATTTCTGTTCATTTTAAAATGGTCTATTCTATCATAGGCAACGAACAAAGGAGTAAAAATCCGTGGCGGGCAAGTGTCTGAATATGAGCGGAAACAGCGAAGGTCTGGTACGGAAATCCGTACCAGAC
>CAVJKE010000172.1:0-4655 GCA_963649695.1 bacterium | reverse complement strand
GCATATGTCTGGTCGTGATTTCGGTACCAGACATATGCTTTCTCGCCTCATTATCAAGTGGTTATCTGCCACGGCTGACGGGTCCGGACGGGAGTCGGTTGGCAGATTTACAGCCAGAAACAACAGCGACGGCATTCAGCGCAATTCTGTTTCCGGAAGGATAGCGGAATATGCGCCACGGCCTCGTGTGGCGGGGGCACTGACAAAACAGCCCCAACAGATTTGCAGCGGTAAGGCGTTAACGGAGCTTTTCCCGCAAATCCGCCGGCGAACTTAAACTACAGATGGCATTAATATCGGGTGTCATTGAGGATAATCCGCAAATCAAAAACAAACATCGCAAGGATATTCAGCGAATCAAAACAAACATCGCGGAAACATCGAATAAAAGATGGCGGATTGTTCGGATAATCCAATAAAAATCGTATTTTTGCGTATTATGAGCAAAGCATACATATTCCCTGGTCAGGGATCCCAGTTTCCCGGTATGGCTAAAGAGCTGTACGACGGGAACGCCAAGGGCAAGGAAATGCTCGAGAAGGCGAACGAGATTCTTGGATTCAGAATAACAGACGTAATGTTTGAGGGGACGCCGGAGGACCTCAAAGCTACACGCGTGACACAGCCGGCAATATTCCTGCACTCCGTCGTTCTGGCGAAGTGCTACGGTGATTTCAGACCTGATATGGTCGCAGGGCATTCTCTTGGTGAGTTTTCCGCACTTGCTGCCGCGGAAGCCATCAGTTTCGAGGATGCCCTTCGTCTTGTCCACATCCGCGCGACCCAGATGCAGCTCTGCTGCGAGAAGGTCCCGGGGACGATGGCCGCCATCATCGCGCTGCCTGACGAGAAGGTCGAGGAGATCTGCGCCTCCTGCGAAGGGGTCGTGGTCCCGGCCAACTACAACTGCGGCGGGCAGATCGTGATTTCGGGCGAGAAGGCCGCCGTCGAGGCAGCCTGCGCCGCGGCCAAGGAGGCTGGTGCGAAAAGGGCGCTGCCTCTCGCGGTCAGCGGAGCCTTCCACTCCCCTCTCATGGAGCCGGCCCGCGTCGAGCTTGGCAAAGCCATAGAGGCCACGACCATCGTCAAGCCTGTCTGCCCTGTCTACCAGAATGTCAGCGGCGAGGCCGTCACCGACCCGGACACCATCAAAAAGAACCTCCTCGCGCAGCTGACCTCCCCGGTGAGGTGGACCCAGTCAGTCAGGAATATGCTCGCGGACGGAGCCGACTATTTTATGGAGATCGGCCCGGGAGCGGTTCTGCAGGGTCTCGTGAAGAGAATCGCCGGCCCGGCCGCCGGAGTGACCGTCGAGGGCCTCACGACAATCTAGGAAATCTTAAAACAAACATATTAACATAACGTTAACGATATGGCTAAAGAAAAGAAATTCATCACTTGTGATGGTAACACTGCTGTGGCGAACGTCGCTTATCTTTTCAGCGAGAACGCCTGCATCTATCCTATCACCCCGTCTTCACCGATGGCCGAGAACATTGACGAATGGGCTGCCCACGGGAAAAAGAACCTCTGGGGTGAGACTGTGAGTGTAACCGAGCTGGAAAGCGAGGCCGGCGCCTCGGGAGCCGTCCACGGATCCCTCCAGGCCGGCGTGCTGACAACGACCTACACAGCGTCCCAGGGTCTTCTTCTGATGATCCCTAACATGTACAAAATCGCCGGCGAGATGCTTCCGGCAGTCTTCCACGTCAGCGCCCGCGCCCTCGCGTCGCACGCCCTCTCCATCTTCGGAGACCATCAGGACGTGATGGCCTGCCGCCAGACAGGTTTCGCCCTGCTCGCATCTGGTTCAGTCCAGGAGGCCCAGGACCTCGCCGCCGTAGCCCATCTTTCAGCGATCAAGTCAAGCATTCCTTTCCTCCACTTCTTCGACGGATTCCGCACATCCCACGAGATCCAGAAGATCGAGGCTCTCGACGAGGAGGAGCTCAAGAAGATGGTCAGCGAGAAATCCCTCAAGGCTTTCCGCGACAGGGCCCTCAATCCTGACGCTCCTGTCACCAGGGGCACAGCCCAGAACGGTGACGTTTACTTCCAGGCCGTAGAGTCCAGGAACAACTGCTACAACGCCGTTCCGGACATCGTGGCCCGCTATATGGGTGAGATCAGCGAGATGACCGGCCGCGAGTACCGTCCGTTCACCTACTACGGAGCCGCCGACGCCGAGAACATCATCGTCGCCATGGGTTCCGTCACCGAGACCATCAAGGAGACCATCGACTACCTCGCCAAGAAGGGCAGGAAGTACGGTCTTATCACCGTTCACCTCTACAGGCCGTTCGCCGAGAAGTACTTCCTCAAAGTTCTTCCTAAGTCGGTCAAGAAGATCGCCGTCCTCGACAGGACAAAGGAGCCTGGCGCTCTCGGAGAGCCTCTCTACCTTGACGTGAAAGCCCTCTTCCAGGGCCAGAAGAACTCTCCGCTCATCGTCGGCGGACGTTACGGTCTTTCTTCAAAAGACACCACCCCTGCCCAGATCGTCGCCGTCTACGACAACCTCGAGCAGAACGAGCCTAAGAACGGCTTCACCATCGGCATCGTCGACGATGTCACCTTCAAGTCCCTCCCTATCAAGAGCGAGGTTTCAATCGTGAAGCCAGGCACCACGGAGTGCAAGTTCTACGGCCTCGGCTCGGACGGCACCGTAGGAGCCAACAAGAACACCATCAAGATCATCGGAAGCCACACCGAGAAATACTGCCAGGCCTACTTCGACTACGATTCCAAGAAGTCCGGCGGCTACACCTGCTCGCACCTCCGCTTCGGTGACCAGCCGATCAAGGCCCCTTATCTGGTCAGCACCCCTGACTTCGTGGCCTGCCACGTTCCATCCTACCTCAGCAAATACGATGTGCTGAAGGGCATCAAGGAGAACGGCACCCTGCTTCTCAACTCCCTCTGGGACGAGAACGAGACCATCAAGAGGATTCCTGACAACGTCAAGGCCATCATCGGCAAGAAGAAGATCAAACTCTACATCATCAACGCCACCAAGATCGCCGCTGAGATCGGTCTGGGCAACAGGACGAACACCATCCTCCAGTCCGCATTCTTCAAGATCACCGGCATCATCCCTTACGAGGACGCAGTCAAGTACATGAAGGACGCCATCGTCAAGAGCTACGGCAAGAAGGGCGAGAATGTGGTGAATATGAACTACGCGGCCGTTGACCGCGGCGGTGAGTACACCCAGGTGACCATCCCTGAGGACTGGGCCAAGATCTCGGCCAAGTTCGAGACCCCTGGCAAGGACCGCCTCGCTCCAGCTTTCGTGAAGGACATCGCCGATGTCGTCAACTCACAGAACGGTGACTCGCTTCCTGTAAGCGCGTTCCTGCCTTACGCTGACGGCACGATGCCTGCAGGCACCTCAGCCTACGAGAAGCGCGGCGTGGCCGTGACCGTTCCATCCTGGGACGCTGAGAAATGTATCCAGTGCAACTCCTGCGCGTTTGTCTGCCCTCACGCCGCCATCCGTCCGTTCCTGCTCACAGCTGAAGAGGCCGCCAAGGCTCCGGAAGGACTCAAGAAGGTACAGGGCAAGGCTGTCCTCAAGGAGTACTCCTACGCCCTCGCGATCTCTGTCGACGACTGCACCGGCTGCGGCAACTGCGTGGATGTCTGCCTGTCCAAGGACAAGGCCCTCACGATGGTTTCAGCCGAAGGACAGGAGAACGAGCAGAGCAACTTCAACTGGCTCGCCACAAAGGTCGGCTACAAGGACAACGTCGTCAACAAGACAGCCAACGTCAAGAACTCACAGTTCGCTCAGCCTCTGTTCGAGTTCAGCGGCGCCTGCGCAGGCTGCGGCGAGACCCCTTACATCAAGAACATCACTCAGCTCTTCGGTGACAGGATGATGATCGCCAACGCGACAGGCTGCTCTTCCATCTACGGAGCTTCATTCCCTGCTTCACCATACTGCACCAACGCCCAGGGTCACGGCCCGGCTTGGCAGAACTCCCTCTTCGAGGACAACGCCGAATTCGGTCTCGGTATGAAGATCGGATCAGACCGTGCCCGCGAGACCGTGGCCAACCTCATGACCGGCGCTCTGGAGTGCGAGAAGTGCTCCGACGAGATCAAGGCTCTGTTCAGACAGTGGCTTGACAACAAGGAGAACGGCGAGGTCACCCGCGAGGTCGCTGACAAGGTCGTTCCTCTGATGGAGAAATCCGACTGCGTGAACTGCAAGAAACTGCTTGACTACAAGCACTTCATTCCTGCCCGCAGCCAGTGGATCTTCGGTGGTGACGGCTGGGCCTACGACATCGGCTACGGCGGACTCGACCACGTGCTCGCTTCCGGCAAGAATGTCAACGTGCTGGTTCTCGACACCGAGGTCTACTCCAACACCGGCGGACAGAGTTCCAAGTCAACTCCTGCAGGAGCCATCGCCAAGTTCGCCGCTTCCGGCAAGAAGATCCGCAAGAAGGATCTCGGAATGATGGCTATGAGCTATGGCTACGTCTATGTCGCTCAGGTCGCCATGGGAGCCAACCCTGCACAGTACCTCAACGCCATCAAGGAGGCCGAGGCCTACGACGGTCCGTCACTCATCATCGCCTACGCGCCGTGCATCAACCACGGTCTGAAGGCCGGTATGGGTCTGAGCCAGAAGGAGGAGAAGCTCG
>CAVJKE010000171.1:0-4673 GCA_963649695.1 bacterium | reverse complement strand
GGTGGGTGCTTGCGCTGTACCTCGTCTGGTTCGTGGCTATCTGGTTCCACCTCACACACGGCTTCTGGAGCATGTTCCAGACAGTGGGCTGGAACAACCAGGTGTGGTTCAAGAGATTGAAAGTGATCGGCATCGTGGTCGCCACGCTGATCTTCCTTGGTTTCGCGGCTGTTGGCATCAACGCATTCCTTCAGGCAAACGCATTGATCTAATCAAGGACATTGATTGAAATTTAGAGGTCGACCTTAATCCGGTCGACCTTTTTTGTTACCCTGCGCTGCCGCCAAAAGCCGGCTTGCGGCAGCCCAGAGACTGAAAAAGAAAACAAATACATAAAAACGAACTGAAATGAAACAGAAAAAATTCCTGCTCCCCGAGAGCGAAATCCCTACGGCATGGTTCAACATCCAGGCGATAATGCCGAACAAGCCTATGCCTATCCTCAATCCTGCGACCCGAGAGGCTTTGAAGCCAGAGGATCTCTACCCGATTTTCTGCAAGGCCTGCGCCGACCAGGAACTGAACACGACCGACGAGTGGATTCCGATCCCGGAACCTGTCCGGGAGCAGTATGCCGGCTACAGGTGCACTCCTCTGGTCAGGGCATACGACCTTGAGGCAGCGCTCGGAACTCCGGCACACATCTATTTCAAGAACGAGAGCGTGTCGCCGGCCGGATCCCACAAGCTGAACTCAGCCCTTGCACAGGCCTACTACGCCAAGGAGCAGGGCATCACCAACATCACGACAGAGACAGGAGCCGGCCAGTGGGGAGGCGCTCTGTCCTACGCCGCCAAGAAGTTCGGACTGGACTGCGCAGTGTACATGGTCAAGGTAAGCTACCAGCAGAAGCCTTACAGAAGGTCCATAATGCAGACCTTCGGAGCGGCCATCACTCCGTCCCCTTCGATGTCCACGAGAGCCGGCAAGGACATCATCACAGCCAATCCTAACGACCAGGGTTCCCTCGGCTGCGCCATCTCAGAGGCCATCGAACTTGCCGTCAGCACTCCTAACTGCAAGTACACCCTCGGCTCGGTGCTGAACCACGTCTGCCTGCACCAGACCGTCATCGGTCTCGAGGCCGAGAAGCAGATGGAACTGGCGGGTGAATATCCTGACGTGGTCGTGGCCTGCTTCGGCGGCGGGTCCAACTTCAGCGGCATCGCCTACCCGTTCATGAGGCACAACATCCAGGAAGGCAAGAAAACCCGTTTCGTGGCCGCAGAGCCTTGCTCCTGCCCGAAACTCACCAGAGGCAAGTTTGAATATGACTTCGGCGACGAGGCCGGTATGACTCCGCTTCTGCCGATGTACACCCTCGGCCACAATTTCAAGCCGGCCACCATCCACGCCGGCGGTCTCCGTTACCACGGAGCAGGTGTGATCATGTCTCAGCTGATGAAGGACGGGTATATGGAAGCGGTTGACATCGAGCAGCTTGACGCATTCAAGGCCGGTGTTCTGTTCGCCCGGACAGAGGGCATCATCCCGGCCCCGGAATCCTGCCACGCCATCGCAGCCACCATCGGCGAGGCTCTCAAATGCAAGGAGTCCGGTGAGGCGAAGACGATCCTGTTCAACCTGTCCGGCCACGGGTTCGTGGACATGAGCGCCTACGACCAGTATTTCTCCGGTGAGATGCAGAACTTCCATGTCTCGGACGAGGATCTCGCAAAGTTCATCAAGTCAGCCGACGACCTTAACAAATAGCCGTGGCGGCCAAGCGCCTGGTTATCAAGCAGAAGGACGAAGGTCTGGTAGCGAACTCGCTACCAGACCTTCGTCCTTCTCATTCATATTCAATAACTTAAGTGCCACGGCCTACCGCTTTCCGCCGAGCACAGCGGTAACGCCGGCCCCTTCGGTCAGGCCGCTCGCTTAGCTAAATCGGCAGGGTCTTCTGACGGAGCCAGCCGGCGACATCCTGAGGCAGACGGGGCGAGAGGGTGCTATACACTTTCTCGTTGTAGGCGTTAAGCCATTCAATCTCAGTTTTGTCGAGAAGTTCCTTTACCACAATGGAAGTGTCGAAATGGCAGATGGTGAGCGGCTCGAATCCCAGCCAGCGGCCGAAATCGTTCTCGCCGGCATCCACGCAAAGGACGAGGTTCTCGTGCCTGACGCCGAAGAGACCTTCGCGGTAGATTCCCGGCTCGTCGCTCGTGACCATCCCCGGAAGGATGGCCTGACGGTTGAAATTCTGGCGGATGTCCTGAGGGCCTTCGTGGACATTGAGATAGAAACCGACCCCGTGGCCGGTCCCGTGGCCGAAATTCCTCTTGGAGTTCCAGAGCGGCTCACGGGCGAGGATGTCCAGCTGGCAGCCGGCGGTCCCTTTCGGGAATATGGCCTTGGAAAGGGCTATGTGGCCTTTAAGCACAAGGGTGTAGTCCTCTTTCTCAAGGTCGGTGCAAGGGCCGAGAGGAACGGTCCTGGTGATGTCGGTTGTGCCGAAAAGGTACTGGCCTCCGGAATCGCAGAGATAGAGTCCGCGGGCGGAAAGTTCGGCCGAACCCTCCTTTGGAGTGACATAGTGAGGCAGAGCGGCGTTCTTGCCGTAGGCGGAGATCGTCTCGAAACTCTCTCCCCTGAAGCCCACGATCTCCGAACGCAGAGAGCCCAGCTTGACCGAGGCTTCATATTCATTGATGTCGGCCCCGTCCTCGATCGAGGTCTGCAGCCAGTGGAGGAAAAGTTCCATCGCCACTCCGTCCTCGAGATGGGCCTCCCGCATCCCGGCGATCTCAACATCGTTCTTAACCGCCTTGCGGGCCGCTACCGGGGACGCGCCGCCGACAACCGAGTCGGGAGCGTTCTCCTTCAGGATGCTGTAGAGGTTGTAGTTCAAGGTGGAAGCGTCCACGAAAAGCCTGTAGCCGCAGTCGCAGCCCACAAGGGACGAAAGCACCATCCCCACGTCTGAATATTCCTGTATGGTCACTCCGTCTCTCTTCACCTCGCAGAAACTGTCTTCAGACTCGCCGTCTTCATCCGGAATAGGCCCCTTCCTGACGAACCAAAGCACATTGTCCTGTGACACAAAGAGATAGGACATAACGACAGGATTGTAGGCCACATCCTGGCCTCTGACGTTCAGCATCCAGGCGATCTCGTCGAGAGCGGTCAGAAGGACGGCGTCGTAGGACTTGTTCGCCAGCCAGCCGCGCAGCCACCTGATCTTCTGCTCCCTTGACCAGCCGACCTGTTCCGTGCCGAGGGTGATTATCGGGGTCTGGGGAATCTCCGGACGGTCCGGCCAGAGAGCGTCGAACATGTCCGGGACATCCACTATCCTCCCCTTCCCTCCGAGTGCCGACCTGATCTCGGCGGCCGTACCGGCGGTCAGGCAGAGGCCGTCGACAGCGACGGCCACATCGTCATATTCAGAGAAATGGGTGGCGAGCCAGGCCGGAATGGACACCTGACCGGCGACTCTGGTCTTGTGCAGCTCCGCACCGCATTCCGGGAGCTGGGCCGCCGCCTGGATGAAGTAACGGGAGTCGGTCCACACTCCGACGTGGTCCTCCGTGATGACGAGGTCGCCTTCGCCCGTGTAGCCTGAAAGCCAGGCAACCTGATGCCAGCGCGCGGCTGAATATTCACTGTTGTGAGGGTCGTTTCCGGTCACGACGACGGCGTCCCATTCTTTGGAACGCATCATCCCGCGCACCGCCTCGATTCTGTCCTTGAATATGCTCATGATGTTCCTCCTATACCACAAATATAATCAAACATTCTAACAATCCGTGAGTTATTTGAAGGCCGCCCTGATGTTCATAAATTTTTGGGGCGGGCGGCTTTGAGGGGATAGGGTTTTTAGGTAAATTCGCGTCAACAGAAATCACTTCATCGCTATGGCTTTCGTTCACCTCCACGTCCACACACAGTACTCCATCCTCGATGGCTTTTCATCCATCAAGACCCTGTTCGACAGGGCTGAAGAGATGGGGATGCCGGCCCTCGCCATCACCGACCACGGCAACATGTACGGCGTGAAGGAGTTCTTCAAGTTCGCCGGCAAGCACATGGACAAGGAGACCGGACACTACAAGGTCAGGCCGATCATCGGCTGCGAGGTCTATGTCACAAGGCACTACGATCCCAAACTCAAGGACAGCGAACACAGAGCCTACTACCACCTCATCCTGCTGGCGAAGAACTACGAAGGCTACAAGAACCTGATGAAGATCGTGTCTCTCGGCCACATCGACGGCCTCTACTACGGCAAGCCGAGAGTCTCGCACGAGATCATAGAGAAGTACCACGAGAACCTCATCTGCTGCTCCGCCTGTCTGGCCGGAGAGATTCCTAAGGACATCGTGGCGGGCGATCTCGACGCTGCCCGCAAGGCCATAGACTGGCACAAGAATGTGTTCGGAGAGGACTACTACCTCGAGGTGATGCTACACAAGACCGAGGTCCCGGGCCTGTCGCTCGAGGTCTATGAAGAGCAGAAGATCAGCAACGAGGGGATTTTCGCCCTCGCGCAGGAGATGGGAGTCAAGGTGGTGGCCACCAACGACGTGCACTTTGTCAACAAGGAGGACGGCCCTGCGCACGACCACCTCATCTGCCTGAACACCGGCAAGAAGATCAACGAAGAGCCGCGGCTCCACTACACCCAGCAGGAGTACCTCAAGAGCGAGGAGGAGATGGCGGCGCTCTTCCCG
>CAVJKE010000170.1:0-4682 GCA_963649695.1 bacterium | reverse complement strand
TTTCAATTCCATAGACGCGGCCTTACCCCCCCCCGTAAAAGCTTTTAAGCGGTTTTGACCACAATCTATGAATTGACAAAGTTAAAAACTTTTCCCATAAGTCAGCAATTTATTTCGTACATTTGAGGTATGAAATCTAAATGGTTAAATGCAGGCGTTTCCCTGCTCATCTGCGCCGGCCTTTCCGCGCAGCAGCCTACCGGCAAGACAAGTTACGTAGATCCTTTCATCGGCACCGACGGGATGGGACACACCTTCCCGGGGGCGTGCGTCCCTTTCGGCGGAGTCCAGCTCAGCCCTGACACGGACACGATCCCCCACAATGTGGACGGGAAATACCAGCCGCGCACCTATGAATATTGCGCCGGCTACCGCTATTCGGACCCGACAATAGTGGGCTTCAGCCACACCCATTTCAGCGGCACCGGACACTCCGACCTCGGAGACATCCTCCTTATGCCGACAACGGGCGCTCTCAAGCTGAACCCTGGCACCTCGGACAACCCTGACAGCGGCTACCGCAGCCGCTTCTCGCACGACACGGAGTCAGCGAGGCCGGGCTTCTACGCCGTCACCCTCGACGACTACGGCATCAAGGCCAGGCTGACCGCCACCACAAGGGTCGGAGCGCACGAGTACACCTTCCCTCAAGGCGTTGACGGACAGGTGATTCTCGACCTCATCCACGGCATCTACAACTACGACGGCAAGACCCTCTGGGCCGAGGTCCAGGTGCAGAACGACACCCTGCTGACCGGCTACCGCATCACCAACGGCTGGGCCAGGACCAACTACACCTACTTCGCTGTCTCCTTCTCGCAGCCTATTTCTGAATATGGTTACGCGGACCGCGCCAAGATCAACTACAAGGGCGGCTGGAGCAAATTCGACCAGTACCACAACTTCCCGGCGATGGCCGGACGCAAGCTGGTGGCCTGGTTCAAGTTCGCCACCTCGAAGAATCCGGTGCTGACCGTCAAGGTGGCCCTCTCGGCCACCGGAGCGGAGGGAGCGCTGAAGAACCTCGCGGCGGAAGCCTCCGGCAAGTCTTTCGACACCTTGGCCGCCGAGGCCACAAACGCTTGGGAAAAAGAACTTTCCCAGATCGATGTGCAGGGAACGGAGGACGAGAAGAAGATGTTCTACACCTCCCTCTACCACACGATGATCAACCCTTCTGTCTATATGGACGTGGACGGCAGGTACAGAGGCCTTGACCACGAGATCCACCAGGCCGACGGATTCACCAACTACACGGTCTTCTCGCTCTGGGACACCTACCGCGCCGAGCATCCGTTCCTGGCCCTGTTCAAGCCTGACCGCGACAGGGATATGGTCGAGTCTATGCTGGCCCACTACGACCAGAATGTGCTGAAGATGCTCCCGGTCTGGAGCCACTGCGCCAACGAGAACTGGTGCATGAGCGGCTACCACGCCGTCCCTGTGCTGGCCGACGCCATCACCAAAGGACTTGACATCGACGCTGACCGCGCCCTCGAGGCGATGGTCACCACATCAAAAGCCGGCTGGTACGCGGGCCTCGGAGACTACATGAGACTCGGCTACGTGCCTTACGACAAGATCTCCACGGCCGCCAGCAACACCCTTGAATATTCCTACGACGACTGGACCATCTGGCACACCGCGGCCGCCGCGGGCAACAAAGCCGTAGCCGATGAATATCTTGACCGCGCCACCTACTACAGGAACGTGTTCGACGCCGGACTCGGCTTCGCCCGTCCGAAGTACGCCGACGGCACCTTCAAGAAGGACTTCGACATAATGCAGACGATGGGCGAGGGCTTCATCGAGGGCAACTCGCTGAACTTCTCCTTCCACGCCCCTCAGGACGTGTACGGAGTTATGAAACTGATGGGCGGCGAGAAGAAATTCGTCTCCGCTCTCGACGAACTCTTCTACAAGGACCTTCCTGAATATGCCTACGCCACCAACGAGGACATCACGAAGGACTGCCTGATGGGAGGCTATGTCCACGGCAACGAGCCGAGCCATCATATTCCTTACCTCTACGTCTGGACGGCTCAGCCTTGGAAGACGCAGTACTGGATGAGGGAGATCATCAACAGGATGTACCGTCCTGAGATCCACGGACTTGGCGGCAACGATGACTGCGGCCAGATGTCCGCCTGGTACATCTTCAGCGTGCTGGGCTTCTATCCGGTCTGCCCGGGAAGCGACCAGTACGTGTTCGGCGCTCCTTACCTGCCTTACGCCAGGATCGCTCTTCCGGACGGCAAGACCCTTGAGGTCAAGGCCACGGGCGTGAGCGACAAGAACCGCTACGTCAAGAAGGTGCTTCGTGACGGAGTCGAGTACAAGCCTCTGTACATCACTCACGAAGACCTGCTGAAGGGCGGAGTCATCGAGTTCGTGATGGCAGCGAAACCGAACAAGGCCCGCGGCCAGAAAGCCGCCGAGAAACCGTACTCACTTTCCCCGAAAGAATAACGCCGTCCCGGACGTGTGGCAAAGTGTTGCCGCCCACCAATAACATATGGCAAGGCATTTTGTCACAGGCAATTAGTCACAAGCGAAAGATAAGTTTATGAAGAAGATATTTCTGACAGCGGCCGCGCTTTGCTGCTTCGCCGCCATCTCGACCGCCCAGCTGGTCGACGACGTGAACGTGTTCGTCGGCACAGACGGCTTCGGCAATGTCTATCCAGGCCCGCAGGTGCCGTTCGGCGGCATCCAGATCAGCCCTGACTGCGATGACAAGGACTACGACTGCGCCGCCGGCTACAAGTACTCCAAACCGTTCATCCAGGGCTTCAGCCTCACGCACATCAGCGGGGCCGGCATCCCGGATATGGGCGACTTCCTCTTCCTGCCGGGAGTCGGAAGCCGTATGGAGCCGTCCACCTTCGACCACTCGCAGGAATGGGGCAAGCCGGGCTACTACGGAGTGGTCCTGAAGGACTACGGTGTCAAGGCCGAGATGACTTCGGCCTGCCGCAGCGGAATTTTCAAGTTCACCTACCCGCAGTCGGACAGCGCCTACGTGATGGTCGACCTTGACCACACCCTGAAATGGGACTGCCTCTGGTCGACGGTCAGGCTGCTGGACGAGAGGACGATCATCGGCAGCAAGATCGTGAACGGCTGGAACCCGGGACGTTACGTCTATTTCGTCGCAAGGTTCTCAAGGCCTATCGAGGAGTTCAACATCTACCAGGACGGCAAGCCTGTGATCTACAACACCAAGCGTTTCCGCTCCTCGCTGGAGGCCTGGGGCCAGAAACTCAAGGCGGTGGCGAGATTCAAGACCGCCAAAGACGAGAGCATATTCGTTGAAGTCGCCGTGTCCGGTGTCGGCACCGACGGTGCGCTGCTGAACCTCAAGGAGCTGGACGGCAAGGACTTCGCCACCGTGCGCAAGGATGCCGAGGCTCTCTGGGAGAAGGAACTCGGAAAGTACGAGCTGGACTCCGATGACAAGGTGCTGAGGCAGACCTTCTACACCAGTGTGTACCGCACGGCCCTGCATCCTTTCGTGTTCCAGGACGCCGACAGACGTTTCCGCGAACACGACGGGACGATCGGGACCACCGAAGGCTTCACCAATGTAACAACCTTCTCTCTCTGGGACACTTACAGGGCTTTCCACCCGCTTCTTAACCTCGTCAACAAGCCTCTCCAGGCCGACATCGCCAACTCGATGCTCGCCCACTTCGACAAGAGCGCCGAGAAGATGCTTCCGTTCTGGTCGTTCTACGGCGGCGAGACCTGGTGCATGATCGGCTACCACAGCTGCTCCGTGCTGGCGGACATGATGCTCAAGGGCGTGAAGGGCTTCGACTACGAGCGTGCCTTCCAGGCGATGAAGACCACCGCCACCAACGCCCACTACGACTGCATCCCTGAATACACTTCCCTCGGCTACGTGCCTTTCGACAAGGAGAAGGAATCAGTCTCCAAGACTCTTGAATATGCCTACGACGACTGGTGCATAGCCCAGGCGGCCAAGCTTCTGGGCCACGAGGAGGACTACAAGTTCTTCCTCGACCGCTCGATGAACTACAAGAACCTCATCGACCCTGAGACCGGCTATATGCGAGGCAGGGATTCCGAAGGGAACTGGAGGACTCCGTTCGCTCCGATAGCCTACCAAGGTCCTAATTCGGTCCACGGCTGGGGCGACATCACCGAGGGCTTCACGATGCAGTACACCTGGACCGTGCCTCACGATTTCGGCGGCTATGTCGAGAAGGCCGGCAGGAAACTGCTTCTGAGCCGTCTGGACAGCCTCTTCACCATCGAGCTGCCCGAGGATATTCCTGGAGCGCACGACATCTGGGGCCGCATCGGCGGCTACTGGCACGGCAACGAGCCTTGCCACCACGTGACCTACCTCTACGACTGGTTCGGCCAGCCGTGGAAGTGCCAGAAATGGGTGCGCTATGTGGCCGAGAACTTCTACGGCAACGAGCCGGGTTCTCTGAGCGGCAACGACGACTGCGGCCAGATGTCCGCCTGGTACATCTTCAACTGCATCGGCTTCTACCCGTTCTGCCCGGGATCCGACGAGTACTACATCGGTTCGCCTTGCGTGCCGGGTCTGAAAGTCAGGCTTTCCGACGGCGGGACTCTTGAGATGACCACCGAAGGCTGGAGCAAGGACGCTCCTTACATCAAGGCGGCCTACCTTGACGGCAAGCGTC
>CAVJKE010000169.1:0-4712 GCA_963649695.1 bacterium | reverse complement strand
GGTGTCGCCACCGTCATCGCCGCCGTCTTCAATTTCAGTACCCTTGGAGAAGTCTATCGCCGTGCCTGCGGCAGAGGCCACACTGAGTTTGAGGTCGTCCAGACGATAGGCGCTGGCGACATCGGCCTTGATGTAGATGCCGAGCTGCGATGTGCCTGAAGGAACGGTGAACGTCGATGAGGCGAGGTCCCAGCGGTCTTCCTTGTCGCCGTCAGGGAATGAATATTCAAGCTCGACCCATTTCTTGCCATCATTGCTGATGTAGACGTGGAACTCGCTGTGCTTGAAGTTCGAATCGCCGTCGTTGAGGTATTTCTCCGAGCCGAAGCTGACTGTGTAGTTCACATTGGAAGACAGGGCGATGCCTGTGACTGAGAAATATGCGCTTGTGCCGAAGAACATGTTGTTCGTGCCGGATCCTTCATAGTCGGAGTAGGTGCCGTTTGAGTTGGAGTTGTTTCTGACTGACATTCCGCTGTAGGCATAAGTCTCGCTGCCCGCACCTGTTCCGGTAGCGTTCTTCCAGCCTTCGAACTGGTCAAGATACGGCCAGCTGCTTCCGCTTGTTCCGTAAGTCTTGGTCGCAGCTTCCTTGTCGAAGTCGTTGCTGTAAACGATGAGGTCTTCGACTGAGCCTGTACCGGCCTGGTTGACGGTCAAGGTCTTGGAGACAAGGCCTGTGTCGAATTTCACAGAACCTTCGCGGTCAACCCCCGTGTTCTCAAGGACGGTGATCTCGACGGTGACGGCCTCCTTGGAAGCCTTGCCGCTCTTAGGCTGGACCGAGATCCAGTCTTCGTCGGTTGACACCACCCAGTCTCTGGTGGCGGTCACCGTGATGGTCTGTGTGTCGCTTCCTTTTTCAAAAGTGACGACCGATGGATCGAGGGTCACTGAAGGAGCGCCCCAATCTTCTTCTGTCTCTTTGCAGGAGGTCATAAGTCCCACGACAGCTGCCAAAGAACAGAGAATTCCTATTATTCTTTTAGTACCCATAATGTTTTTTTGAATATTTAATTCTATCACTTTCTCACCATTGCCTTTCGGCACACATATTCATATTCAATGCTTTCCTCGCCTCCGGTCAGCCTTGTGCCTTCGATGCACCCCGCTTCACTTACACGCCTCCGGTCAGCCGGGTCCACTTCGCTTACACGCCTCATGTACACCTTGTTACATAGCCGGGCCCACTTCGCTTACACGCCTCATGTACACCTTGTTACACAGCCGGAGTCCCACTTCTCTTTTCCGCTTCCCGTCCGCCTTGTTCCTTCGTCGGATCCCACTTCGCTTACACGCCTTATGGACACCTTGTTACATAGCCGAGTCCACTTCGCTCATCCGGATTTCCCTTTATCCCGGCTTCAGTCAATCCCGACTGTTTCACGTTTCCACAGCGGTTTTCGCCGCATTGAATATCAACCGACTAATTTACAACTAAATGTTGAATTATGAAAATCGTTTGAGATTTTCGACCATTTTGGCCCGGAACACTTTCACTTTAGAAGAGTCCTCCTCCCCGGCAAGACACGCTCCGGCGGGGGTGCCGTGCGCAAATCCGGCCTTTCCACGCACGGGACACGCTCCGGTGGGGGTGCCGTGCGCAAATCCGGCCTTTCCACGCACGGGAGGACTCCGGCGGGGAGCGATGGGGTGCCAACAGGCGACATAGCAAGATAAGAAATCCGAAGGACCACCTTCATTAACCATTTATTTTGTTTATATTTGCCTTTGCCACATAGAATTGAGAAACAACCTGGCAGACAAGGGACCACAATCACGATTCCGGCCGACCGAAACGGGATTATATTCATAAAAAGTGGCCGCATCATAGTTAAGACTGAATGCCGCGGAACACAGAATCCGCAAAGCGAGTTAGGCTATATCGCACCTGACCCGCTTTTTGTTTTTCACATACGACACTCTGCTTTTCACGCCATAGAAGATGGCTGAAGCCAGGAAAAAAGCGAGATGTTGCCACGAGGCCAGATGGTAGCAGTGGAATGGTTTCGGTCGATAGCTGATGCGGTTACCACTGGAGATGGCTGAAGAATATGACTGCGGGCTGATGGGGATAACCCCGACAAACCCGCATACGACGAGTTGCTGCAGAAGATGGCTGCGGAATATGACTGCGGAAACAGCGGACGATGGCCGAGGTCGACGGTCATCTGGAAGATTGCAATGAAACCCGGCTATCCATCTTGCCACCATAGTTGAACACAAGACACAATGCTTTGGACTGTCTCAGATTTGGCAAAGACACGTTGAAGAATAACCGCTACGAACGGAGTCGACATATTGACACGATCTGGAAATAAACTAAAATTATGAAACGGATTTCTTACACAGAATCAGAGCGGATGTGCGAGTCCGCTTTCGCCAGCGGAAGTCGCTGGTGGCATCTCTACACTCCTGGTAACCTGACATCATTGCTGTTTGTTGACGATGCTGACTACAGGTTCGCCATGAATCTTATGGCCAGATGTCTGGTAAAGCTTATCTCATTGAAAGTAATCGCTTTCGAGATAATGAGCAATCACCTGCACATCGTCCTTAGCGGAGACGAAAATCTCATCCGCCATTTTTTCGACATTCTGCGCAGAAGGTTACAGCGGTACTTGTCCGCAAAAGCACAAGGCGGAATCTCACCGGATTTCCAATTGACCATAAAGCAGATAAACGACCTCAAGACTTTAAGGAACACAATAGTCTATGTCAACCGCAACGGCTACGTGGTCAATCCTGACCACACACCGTTTTCCTATCCGTGGGGCACCGGCCGATACTATTTCAGCGACATTCATGCTACCGGAAAGTTATCGGAAATTTCCGACCGCGGAATCAGGGAGATGTTCAGAAGCAGAAACCCAAGGTTGCTCGAGGAATATCGGATCATCGACGGATATGTGATGCCTACGGAATATTGCGATATCAAGCTCGGAATGTCGATGTTCCGGGATGCGCACCAGTACTATTATATGGTCAGTAAGAACATAGAGGCTTATGGGGAAATTGCGTCGGAGTTGGATGACGGTGAGTTTCTGACTGATTCAGAGTTGTTTACCCAAGTCTGCAAGTTATTGAATTCCAACTATGACGGTGTCTTTATCAAAGATTTAAGCCAGGCACAGAAAATGGATTTGGCAAGAAGACTACGGTCGGATTACCGATCTTCAAACGGGCAGATCCGCCGGGTACTCGGACTTTCGCAGTACGAGGTTGATTCGCTGTTTCCCTTAAGCAAACGGTAGACAACAGGATTTCGGCAAGGGTGCCGTGCGCAAATCCGGGCTTCCCACGCACGGGAGGACTCCGGCGGGGATGCCGTGCGCAAAACAGGGCTTTCCACGCACGGGACGGTCTTCCGCGGGGATGCCGTGCGCAAAACAGGGCTTTCCACGCACGGGACGGTCTTCCGCGGGGATGCCGTGCGCAAAACAGGGCTTTCCACGCACGGGACGGTCTTCCGCGGGGATGCCGTGCGCAAAACAGGGCTTCCCACGCACGGGAGGACTCCGGCGGGGATGCCGTGCGCAAAACAGGGCTTTCCACGCACGGGACGGTCTTCCGCGGGGATGCCGTGCGCAAATCCAGCCTTCCCACGCACGGGACGGCTCCGGCGGTGGTGCCGTGCGCAAATCCGGCCTTTCCACGCACGGGCGCAGAGGCGACCTCGGGATAGCGGGGTTGCTACAGGGGATGTGTGACGGGACGGATCCCGGTTTCCGGCTTACAGTTCCCGACTCCCTGCCCCTGGCATATAGCCCTCGGCTTCCCCGCCCCGGCTAAAAGTCAAGTTCAAGCTCGACGGGGCAGTGGTCGGAGCCGAAGATCTCGTTGTGGATCTCGGAGCCGACTATACGGGAACGGAGGCTTTCGGAGACAAGGAAGTAGTCAATACGCCAGCCGGCGTTCTTCTCGCGGGCGTGGAAACGGTAAGACCACCAGGAATATTTCACCTCGTCCGGATGCTGCATCCTCCAGGTGTCAATGAAGCCCGACTCCAGCAGGGTCGAGAATTTGCCGCGCTCCTCGTCGGTGAAACCGGCGTTGCGGCGGTTCGTGGCGGGGTTCTTTATGTCAATCTCCTGATGTGCGACATTGAGGTCGCCGCAGATGACAACCCCCTTGCGCGACGCAAGGCCGCAGACATATTCACGGAAAGCGTCTTCCCACGTCATCCGGTAGTCGAGCCGCCTCAGCCCGTCCTGCGAGTTCGGCACATAGACGCAGACGAGGAAGAACTCCGGCATCTCGAGGGTGATGACCCTCCCCTCGCGGTCGTGTTCCTCTATTCCGATGCCATAAGTCACCGCCAGCGGCGTGTGCTTTGAATATACCGCCGTTCCGGAGTAGCCTTTCTTTTCGGCCGAATTCCAGTACGACGTGTAACCAAGGTACTCAAGGTCAAGCTGTCCAGGCTGCATCTTCGTCTCCTGCAGACAGAAGAAATCAGCATCCAGCGCATTGAACGCCTCGTCGAATCCTTTCCCGGCACAGGCTCTCAGCCCGTTCACATTCCAGCTTATGAATTTCATCGTCATTTACTTTTTCCGTAATATCTCCGCAAAGATAACTTTATCCTGCGAAAATAATGGAATCCGGGGACATTTCGCTCCCCTCCTCAAGTCCATTGACGCACGGGACGGCTCCGGCGGGGGTGCCGTGCGCAAAACCGGCCTTTCCACGCACGGAAGGGTCTTCCGCGG
>CAVJKE010000168.1:0-4735 GCA_963649695.1 bacterium | reverse complement strand
CCCGTGGAACCATGCCCAGACCATCGACACGCTCAGACCGATGACGGTCGAAGAAGTCTATGAACTCAGCGACGCCGTGATGAAGAAGGACGATGCGGCTCTGGAAAAGGAACTCGGAGACGTGTTCCTCCACGTGATTTTCTACGCCAAGATCGCCGAGGAGGAAGGCCGCTACGACATCGCCGACGTGATGGACAAGCTTTGCGAGAAGATGATCTACCGCCATCCGCACGTGTTCTCTACCGTCAAGGTGGCCGACGCCGACCAGGTCTCCCAGAACTGGGAGATGCTGAAAGCCAAGGAGAAAGGCGGCAACAAGAGGATCCTTTCGGGGATTCCGGACGCGATGCCTCCGATCCTCAAGGCCTTTTCTATGCAGGACAAGGCGAGGGGAGTGGGCTTCGACTGGGAGGAGAAGCGCCAGGTCTGGGACAAGGTCAGCGAGGAACGCCAGGAGCTTCAGGACGAGATGGACGCCATGGACAGCGCCTCCACCGAGGAGGAACGCAGGGCGGCCGCCGACAGGGCCGAGGAGGAACTTGGCGATTTCATGTTCGCCACGATCAACGCCGCGAGGCTTTACGGCTTGAATCCGGACACGGCTCTCAACCGTGCCTGCGACAAGTTCCGCCGCCGTTTCACCTATCTGGAGGAGAACACGATCCGCAAAGGTCTCGACCTGCACGAGATGACGCTCGCGCAGATGGACGAGATCTGGGACGAAGGGAAGGCCAAGGGTCTTTGATCCCGTGGGCCGGTTTCCGGCGGCGGCCTCCGGGTGCGCCGTGCGGATAAGGCGTTTTGCCACAGGCGCTTTATCGGCGGCGGAAATTGAGGGAAATATTAAACTTTAAGGGGATGGATTTGTCCAAAACAAGACATTTTCTTAAATTTGTGGATGTCTTCTTGAGAAAGAAGAGTTGAAGATTGATTCTATATGCCTGATTATAAAGTCGTTGAGGTTGAAAGCAAGAGGGATTTGATGAAATTCATCAAGTTCCCTGACATCTTGTACAAGGATTGTCCCCAGTATGTGCCTGCGCTTCACAGCGACCAGGTCAAATCCCTGACCAAAGTCTCCTCCCTGTCCTACTGCACCCGCAAGATGTGGATGGTGATGGACGGCAAGACCGTGGTCGGCCGCATCTGCGGGATCATCAATCCTCGCTACAACGCTCTCTACGACAAGAAGCGGGCCCGTTTCGGGTGGTTCGACACCATCAACGACATCGAGGTCGCCAAGCTGCTTCTCGGCACCGCCGAGGCCTGGGCCAAGGAGAACGGGATGAACGAGATCCACGGACCGCTTTACTACAACACCCTCGGAAAGCAGGGGATGCTTGTGGAGGGATTCGAGAACATCCCTCCGTTCAACTGTCTGTACAACTATCCTTACTACAATGATTTCGTCACGGCTCTCGGCTATGTGAAAGAGTGCGACTGGGTGCAGTACAAGATAGCGGCCGACCAGCCTCTCCAGGAAAAGATCACAAGGATAGCCGGTCTTCTCAAGCAGAAATACAATCTTCACGAAGGCAGTCTGGACAAACTCAAGAAAGACAAGAAGATGGTCAGGTACTTCTTCGACGTGTACAACGAGAGTTTCGCTAAGACTGTCTATAATTTTATTCCTTTCACCAAGGAGGAGATCGAGGAGGAGGCAAGTTCCGTCCTCAAGTTCGTGTCCGACAAGACCAGCAGCATAATCTTCGACGACAACGACGAGCTTGTGGGCTTCGGGATCACCTTTCCGACGATTTCGCCGGCCTTGCAGAAGGCGAAGGGCCATCTTTTCCCGTTCGGCTGGTGGCATCTGCTCAGGGCGATGCACAACTACGAGACCGTCGACCTGATGATCAACGGCGCGGTGCCTAAGTGGCAGAACACGGGTGTCTCCTCGATCTACCATTGCGCCTTGTCGGAGAAATACCTCAAGACCGGCACCGTCTGGTCTATCTCCAACCCGCAGATCGAGACGAACAGCGCGGTCAACGTGTGGGGAAAGTATGAGCACGAGCTCTTTATGAGGCGCCGTTGCTACCTCAAGTCTATTTAACTGAAACGACATATTAACTGAATATGGCAGAGAACACATTGGTGGACAAGATCCTGGCCTTACAGGACAAATACGAGTCACTTCAGAAGCAGCTTGCCGACCCTGAGGTGATCGCCGACATGAAAAGATACGTCCAGCTCAACAAGGACTACAAGGAGCTTGAGCCTGTCATAAAGGCCGGCCTCGAGTACAAGAAGCTGGTCGACGAGCTCGCTGAGGCCAAGGACATCCTTATCAACGAGAAGGATGATGACCTGAGGGACATGGCGAAGGCTGAGATAGCCGAGATCGAGCCGAAGATCCCCGAGATGGAGGAGCAGATCAAGATCCTCCTCATCCCTGCCGACCCTGATGACAGCAAGAACGCCATCATAGAGATCCGCGGCGGCACCGGCGGCGACGAGGCCGCCATCTTCGCCGGAGACCTTTTCAGAATGTATTCAAAGTACGCCGAGAAGCGCGGCTGGAAGCTGGAGGTCAACGACGAGACCCCGGGCACGGCAGGTGGCTTCAAGCAGATAGTCTTCAAACTCTCCTCCAACGACGAGGGAGTCTACGGCATAATGAAATATGAGTCCGGAGTGCACCGCGTGCAGAGAGTGCCTCAGACAGAGACCCAGGGAAGAATACAGACTTCGGCCGCTTCCGTGGCCGTTTTCCCGGAGGCCGGCGAGTTCGATGTCGACCTCAAGTGGGATGACATCCGTCTGGATCTCTTCTGCTCCTCAGGCCCTGGCGGCCAGGGAGTCAACACGACCTATTCGGCTGTCCGTCTGACGCACATTCCGACCGGCCTTGTCGTGCAGTGCCAGGAGGAACGCTCCCAGCTGAAGAACAAGGACAGGGCTTTCGAGGAACTCCGTACCCGTCTGTACAACCTCGAGCATCAGAAGTACCTCGACGAGATCGGGGCCAAGCGTAAGACTATGGTCTCCACCGGCGACCGTTCGGCGAAGATCCGTACCTACAACTACCCGCAGGGCCGTGTCACCGACCACCGCATCAACTGGTCGATGTACAACCTTCCGGTCTTTATGGACGGTGACATCCAGGAGTGCATCAACCAGCTCCAGATCGCCGAGAACGCCGAGCGTCTGAAGGAAGCCGGCGAGTAGGGGACTGACGGGCAGTCACCCTCCGTCACGCGGCCGAGGGCCTGTTTTCTGACATTTTGACATATTCGGACGAATGGCACAGCATTCGTTATAAGTTCAGCCGTCCGGCCCGTGTGGGTCGGGCGGAATTTTTTAGATAATTAAAAAAACTTAAGAATATGGGAAAAATCATTGGTATCGACCTTGGCACAACGAATTCTTGTGTAGCGGTCATGGAAGGCAACCAGCCTACCGTAATCATCAACAATGAAGGACAGAGAACTACTCCTTCAGTTGTCGCCTTCACCGACGGCGGAGAAAGAAAGATCGGTAACCCGGCCAAACGTCAGGCCATCACGAATCCTAAGAACACGGTATTCTCCATCAAGAGATTCATGGGTGAGACCTATGACCAGACTCAGAAGGAGATCAGCAGAGTTCCTTACAGCGTTGTAAGGGGCGAGAACAACACTCCGCGTGTCGACATCAACGGCAAGCTTTACTCTCCTCAGGAGATCTCGGCGATGATTCTTCAGAAGATGAAGAAGACGGCCGAGGACTACCTCCGCCAGGATGTGACAGAGGCCGTCATCACCGTTCCTGCCTACTTCTCTGACTCACAGCGTCAGGCCACGAAGGAAGCCGGCAAGATCGCCGGACTCGACGTGAAGAGAATCATCAACGAGCCTACGGCCGCGGCCCTCGCCTACGGTCTTGACAAGAAGAACAAGGACATGAAGGTCGCCGTCTACGACCTCGGTGGCGGTACATTCGATATCTCCATCCTTGAACTTGGCGGTGGCGTGTTCGAGGTGAAGTCCACCAACGGTGACACCCACCTCGGAGGTGATGACTTCGACCAGGAGATCATCAACTGGCTCGCTTCCGAGTTCGCTGCCGAGAACGGCGGTGTGGACCTCAAGAAGGACCCTATGGCTCTCCAGAGACTTAAGGAGGCCGCCGAGAAGGCCAAGATCGAACTGTCCAACCAGACTTCGACAGAGATCAACCTTCCTTACATCATGCCGGTCGACGGTGTGCCTAAGCATCTTGTCAAGACTCTTACAAGGGCCAAGTTCGAGCAGCTCTGCGACAACCTCTTCCAGAGGTCGATCGAGCCTTGCCGCCAGGCCCTCAAGGACGCCGGTCTGAAGGCTTCCGACATCGACGAGGTTCTCCTCGTGGGCGGTTCCACACGTATCCCTAAGGTACAGGAGCTTGTCAAGGAATTCTTCGGCAAGGAGCCTAACAGAAGCGTCAACCCTGACGAGGTGGTCGCCATCGGCGCGTCCATCCAGGGCGGTGTCCTCGCAGGCGATGTGAAGGACGTGCTTCTGCTCGACGTCACCCCGCTTTCACTCGGTATCGAGACCCTCGGCGGCGTGATGACCAAACTCATCGAGTCCAACACCACCATCCCTACCCACAAGTCCCAGGTCTTCTCGACCGCCGCTGACAACCAGCCTTCAGTCGAGATCCACGTGCTCCAGGGCGAGCGTCCTATGGCGAAGGACAACAAGGAGATCGGTCTGTTCCATCTGGACGGCATCGCTCCTGCTCCTAGAGGAATACCTCAGATCGAGGT
>CAVJKE010000167.1:0-4740 GCA_963649695.1 bacterium | reverse complement strand
AAATACATCAACGACGAGATCCTTCTCATTGTCAGCACTGCGCTCTGCTTCATGATGGTCTCCATCGCCACCTACGCAGGCTTCTCCTCGGCCCTCGGAGCTTTCGTCATGGGCTCCCTGCTAGCCGAGACCACAGAAGGAGAAAGGATCGAAGGAATATTGAAGAACACGAAGGACCTGTTCGGCGCCATATTCTTCGTCTCTGTCGGAATGATGCTTGACCCTGTCATCATCGCACAGCACTGGGTGGCCGTCCTGGTCATCACCATCTTCGCCGTCGTCGGTATGGTCTTCTTCACCACGGCAGGCGTGGTCGTGGCGGGAAAGGGACTCCGCAACGCCGTGAACACGAGTTTCAGCGTCGCCCAGCTGGGTGAGTTCGCCTTCATCATCGCAGGCCTGGGCTGTTCGCTCGGAGTGATGCGCGACTTCATCTACCCTGTCGTCATCGCGGTCTCGGTCATCACGACATTCACCACACCTTATATGATAAAGGCGGCCGACCCGTTCGTGGACTGGCTGGAGAAGAAAATCCCGAGGAATATACTCGACAAGCTCACCCCTGTCCACTCCGACGTGAAGATCAACAAGGAGGACGAGGGAGGCTGGAAGTACCTCTGGAAGCAATACATAATGAGGATAGTGTTCTACGGGATCATCCTGCTCGCGATCCTCTTCGCCTCAAGGGAGTACACCGACCCGTTCATCGAGCGGATGTTCCCCAACTGGAGCGCTCTGACGCAGGACATCGTCGTGGTCGTCATCACCCTCATCGTGATGAGTCCGTTCCTCTACGGACTCGGAGTCAGCCGCGGCGCGAAGGACGGCAAGGCCAACGCGATCGCTTTCGAGCTGATCAGCAAGAAGCCTTCCAACCGCGCCCCGATGATCTCTATGATGCTCACCCGGGCCTTCATCACGATAGGCTTCGTGATCGCGCTCTTCATGATGCATTTCAAACTGTCCTTCTGGTTCATTCTGCTGATAGCGATCTCGGGAGTGGAGTTCGTGCTGCTGATAAAGCGCTACGCCGAAAACTATTCCTTCATCGAAAAGACCTTTATGCAGAATCTCAACGCCCGCGAGGACCAGGAGAAGGAAACATCGCCTGTCACCTCCACCGTGAAGGAATCCTTCTCGGGCTACGATATGGTGCTTGAAGCGTTCACCATCTCTCCATATTCAAAAATCGCAGGCGAGAAACTGGGAGAGATCCCGTTCCTGAAGGAATGCGGGGTGAACATCCTCAAGATAATCCGGGGTCCGCGCAACATCATGATTCCTGGCAAGGACGACAACGTCTACCCTGCCGACCGGCTGCTCGCGGTCGGGACGAAGGAGCAGGTCGAGGATTTCGGCAAGGCTCTGAAAGCCGCCGAACTCCCGGACAGCGACGGCGGAGCGGAAGATTTCAAGGTGGACAAAATCGAACTTAAAGCGGACTCGTTCCTGACCGGCAAGACGCTCGGCGGACTAGACCTGCGTTCGGCGGGCTGCATCGTCCTCAGCGTCCAGCGCGGCGACAAGTTCATCACCAATCCGGGGCCGGACACCGTCTTCAGCGAGGGCGACATCGTCTGGCTGGCCGGCACAACCGAAGGCTGCGCCGACTTCAACGTGTAAATTGATGAATATCCAAGTTCCGAGCTACGCTCTTCGAACGTGGGACAAGGCATTTCGCCACAGGCAAAAGTTGAGTGAATATCCCGACGCGGATGAGCGGCCGTCATCCCGGCCCGGGCCAGCGTTTCCGATGCTGGCTCTGATTTAACACTTTAAGACCGGGTCAGGAACCATATTCCTGCCCCGGTCTTTTCATCTACATCGTCCGGCCGGGATAGGCCTCGAGGGCTTTCCGAAGGACGGCGAGGGCTTTGGCGAGATCCTCCTTGCAGAGGATGTAGGCTATGCGGACTTCCTGCCGGCCCTCCCCCGGCTCTGTGTAGAAGCCGGACGCCGGGGCCATCATCACCGTCGAACCCTCGTGACGGAAATCGCTCAGACACCAGATGCAGAACTTCTCCGCGTCGTCGACCGGCAGCCTCGCCACAGTGTAGAAAGCCCCCATAGGGATCGGCGAATAGACTCCCGGAATCTTGTTCAGTCCGTCAATCAGGAAGTTACGTCTGTCAAGGTACTCCTCATAGACCCCGTGCAGGTACTCCTTCGGCACGTCGACAGAAGCCTCGGCGACAAGCTGGCCGAGAAGTGGCGGCGAGAGTCTCGCCTGACAGAACTTCATCACGGACTCGTGGACCTTGCGGTTGCGGGTGCAAAGGCAGCCTATGCGCGTGCCACATTCCGAGTATCTCTTCGAGACAGAATCAAAAAGGACGACATTCTCGTCGATCCCTTCGAGATGGAAGGCGGAGATGTACGGCATTCCCGTGTAAATGAACTCCCTGTACACCTCGTCGCTGAACAGGAAGAGATTGTGCTTCTTGACGATGTCCCTCAGCTGCTGCATCTCCCGGCGGGTGTAGAGGTAGCCGGTAGGGTTGTTCGGATTGCAGATGAGGATCGCCTTGGTGCGTTCGCTGATCTGGGCCTCGAAGGCCTCGATAGGAGGCAGACGGAAACCGTCCTCTATGTTGGTCTTCACGCTCTTGATGACAGCGCCGACAGAGATGGCGAAGGCCATGTAGTTGGCGTAGAACGGGTCGGTCACGATGATCTCGTCGCCTGGGTCAAGGCAGGCGAGGAAGGCGAAAAGCACGGCCTCGGAGCCGCCGGCGGTAATGATGATCTCCTCAGGTGAAAGATAGATTCCGTACTCGGCGTAGTATTTCACCATCTTGGTACGGAGTTCCAGCAGACCGTCCGAAGGGCTATATTCAAGAATCTCCCTGTCGATGTGCTTGAGCGCGTCGAGGGCGCATTCCGGGGTCTTGATGTCAGGTTGCCCGATGTTGAGATGATAGACGTGGACACCGTTGCGTTTGGCAGCGTCGGCGTAGGGTGCGAGTTTGCGGATCGGGGAGAAAGGCATGTTCTCCGCTCTCCTGGAAATTTCCATCGGCATGGCAGGATAGTTTTAATGTTACGCCTTAAAGTTAGGAATAAAATGGCAAAAACCTTTTAAGAGCGGTAAATATATTAGTGCGGGAGACTAAATATTCGTAAATTCGCGGCGATTGGAACTCTCTTGCGATGGCGAATAAGAAAAGAAGTCTGATGGGAAGGCTGCTGCGGCTCGCGCTGGCCGCAGCCGGGGCGTTCGTGGTGCTGAGCGTGCTTTGGGTGCTGGTGCTGAAATGGGTCCCGGTGACTGTCACGCCGCTGATGATCCAGCAGAAGCACGAGTTCAGGCACGAGAAGGGCTTCAAGATCAGATACGACTGGGTCAGTCTGGACGAGATCTCGCCGGAACTGGTCAAGGCTGTGGTGACGACCGAGGATAACCTCTACTTCAAGCATCACGGGTTCAGCTGGGACGCCATCAAGAAGGCGAGCGAAGCCAACAGGAAGAAGGGAAAGATCGTGCGGGGAGGCAGCACCATCTCGCAGCAGACGGCCAAGAACGTGTTCCTGCCGCCAAGCCGGACAATGACCAGAAAGGCTTTCGAGGCCTATTTCACCGTCCTGATCGAAGGCATCTGGGGCAAGGAGAGGATAATGGAGGTCTACCTAAATGTCATAGAGTTCGGCAAGGGGGTCTTCGGTGCGGAAGCCGCGGCTCAGTACCATTTCGGGAAAAGCGCCTCGAAACTCACCCGCATCCAGGCTTGCAGGCTCGCCGTCGTGCTGCCGAACCCTAAAAAGATGAACGCCGGACGGCCTTCCAATTATGTCAGCAACCGGGCCGCCACCATCTCCAGACGGCTTGGCCAGGTCGCCTACCCTGAATGGGTCACCCAAAGGAAGAAGACCAAAACGGCGCGAAAGAATAAATAATTTTACGAATATGAAAGAGCCAAAAAGGATTCTCTGCGTCATCGACATGCAGAATGATTTCATCAGCGGGAGTCTCGGCAGCGAGGATGCTGCGAAGATTGTTCCGGCCGTCGTCAGGAAGATAGGACAGTGGAACGGAACAGTCATCGCCACGAGGGACACCCACGACGATGCGACCTACCTTGACACTCTCGAAGGTAAGATCCTTCCTGTAAAACATTGCATCAGGAACACCTGGGGCTGGGAAATCGAGAAGTCCGTGGCCGAGGCCCTGAACCGCTCCGACCTTGCCGGAATCATCGACAAGGGGCATTTTGCAGAGGCCCCGGAGGCGCTTGGCTTAGCGGTCGGGGCTGAGACTGACGGCAACGCCGCCGGGACAGAGCCAGACTGCTGCTCGGCCGGACAGTCCGGCTACAGAACCGGCTACAGAACTCTGCCGGAACTCGTCAAGGCCGTAGCCGGGACATCTGACGTAGAGATCACCCTCATCGGACTCTGCACGGACATCTGCGTGGTTTCCAACGCATTGATGCTTAAGAGTATGTTCCCGGAGCAGCGCTTCGTAGTCGACTCAGCCTGCTGCGCCGGACTCTCCCCGGAGAGCCATCAGAGCGCGCTCACCGTGATGAAATCCTGCCAGATAGAAGTAACACCGTGGCGGATAACCGATTGACAGTCAAATAAAACAACGAAGGTCTGGTCGAGAAATCTCGACCAGACCTTCGTTTATCTAACACAGTATCAGTCATTTATCCGTCACGGCCGCCACACCGTCAGTTGGCCGGCCGCTTGCGGTACTCCCCCGGGGTCAGTCCGGTGTGCCGCTTGAAGAACCGCAGGAAG
>CAVJKE010000166.1:0-4767 GCA_963649695.1 bacterium | reverse complement strand
GAAGTGATATTTCACGGGTGATGCTCTCCGAACGTGGGATAAGGTATTTTGTCACATGCATTTTGTCTCTTGCGAAAGTTGAGTAAAGGTTTATACTTCCTTGTACTCCAGCAGATCTCCGGGTTGACAGTCAAACGCCTTGCAGAGAGCGTCGAGTGTGCTGAACCGGATACCCTTCGCCTTGCCGGTCTTCAGGATCGACAGGTTGACCGGCGAAAGTCCGATCTTTTCAGCCAGCTCGGAGGAAGTCATCTTCCTCCGGGCGAGCATCACATCGACATTGACCACTATAGGCATAGTCCTAGTCCTCAACGGTTTCCTCTTCCGGCTTCTTGGCCTCCGTCTTACCCTTGAGGTACTCAGGAAGGTTCATGCCGGCCATATTGAAAAGGTCCTGGAGAGGAGGTACGGAACCCATCAGACCTGAGATGAAGTTCGCGGTCGAAGTCTTGCCGTCCTTTCCGCCGTTGCCGTCCCAGACGGTAACCTTGTCGATCTTGATGCCCTTGACAGCCTCCACCTGGGTCTTGACGAGTTCAGGCAGCTTGTCGGCGATCAGCATAAGCACGGCCTGCTGAGGATCTCCGCCGGCGGCGCGCACCATCTCGTTGAAACCTTCGGCCTGCTTGGACAGGATCTCCAGCGTACCGCGGGCCTGTGCGTCCATCTTTGCGAATATGGCGTCGGCCTCTCCCTTAGCGGTCCTGCGGAGTTTCTCGGCCTCGGCCTCGGCCTCGATGATGAGTTTCTCCTTGTCGATCTGGGCTGGAACGACGATGTTGGCCTGCTGGGTGGCCTTCTCTCTTTCGGCACGGGCAAGTTCGGCGTCACGCTCGCTCTGGTAGGCCTCCTGCAGGGCTTTCGCGGCCTGGACCTTTTCGGCGGCGACGGCCACGCGGGCAGCCTCGGCCTCTTTCTCACGACGGGCGGCGTCAGAATTGGCGATGTCGATCTTGGAGGTGTTCTCACCCTGTACGGCGAGAGCGTTGGCGGCAGCCGTCTTGATACGGGTGTCTCTCTGGGTCTCGGCGATACGGATGTCCTTGTCTCTGTCGGCCTCGGCCTTACCGATCTCACCGTAGCGGTTCTGCTCGGCCACGCTCTTCTTGGCGTCGTTGATTGCCTTGGCGGCGGCTTCCTTACCGAGGGCCTCGATGTAGCCTGACTCGTCACGGATGTCGGTAACGTTCACGTTGATGAGTTTCAGACCGATCTTGCGGAGTTCAGCCTCGACGTTCTGGCTGACGGCCACGAGGAACTTGTCGCGGTCGGAGTTGATCTCCTCGATCTCCATCGTAGCGATCACAAGACGGAGCTGGCCGAACAGGATGTCGGTGGCGATGCTCTGGATGTTGTCGATGGACAGTCCGAGAAGACGCTCGGCGGCGTTTGTCATGCTGTCCGGCTCTGTGGAGATGCCGACCGTGAAGCGGCAAGGCACGTCCACGCGGATGTTCTGCTTGGAAAGCGCGTTCGTAAGGTTGCACTCGATGGAGATAGGCTTGAGGTCAAGGAACGCATAGTCCTGGAACACAGGCCAGATGAAGGCGGCGCCTCCGTGGATGCAGCGGGCCGACGAGATCGAGCCGCTCTTGTTCTTTCCGGTCTTACCGTAGATGACCATAACCTTGTCGGACGGGCAACGGCGGTAGCGCTTCAGAATCGCCGAGAACGTCACGAAGACGACGGCGACGATGATAAGGATCAATGATAGTTCCATAAAATAACTGGTTTAGTGTGAATATATTCGTCAGATGATCGTCGGGTTGAGTTCCTCGACGAGAAGGGTGTAGTCGTTGATGACGTCGGTGACCCTGATCGGCTTGCCGGTCGGAATCGTGTCACCGTCGGTGACGGCGTCATATTCCCTGACGGCATTGTTGATGCTGATCTGGACCTTGCCCTCGCCTTCGCGGCCTCCCGGGATGGTGAGATAGACCTTGCCCTCGCAGCCGACGGCGGATTTGTGCACATCGATGTTGCCGGCCTGCTGCATTCCGCTGAGCCACTTGAAGATCCACATCACCGCGGCGACAAGCAGCACGCCCACGATGACGGAGACGATGATCAGAAGGCCCGTCGATTTTATCCTTTCGTTGAGAAGGATCGCGGTCCAGCCGAAACCAAGGCAGAAGTTGACCAGATTGCGGAAGGTCAGAAGACTCATCGAAGGGTCGGCGTCGAAAGCGCCGTCATCGAAACTGCTGTCGAAACCTCCGTCGACATCGGTGTCGAAGTCCTGTCCGCCGATGCCAAGAAAGGTCATAATGGTCTGAATGACAAAAATCAAAGATGCAGAGAGGGTGATAGCCCACAGAACCTGCATGATCGTACTAAGTGATGTCCACCAGGTAATCATATCTTATAATGTTTTGTTGTTTGCTCTTCAGCTGGCTTTGGTGTGCGGCTGCAGTTCCTGCCCTTTCATGCCTGTCAATCCCTGCTCTCCCCAGCCTCTGACCGCTCTCCCATAAGTCGAAGCGTGGTTTCCAGCTCTTCCCGACCTCGACTTTTGCAAATATATTAATTAATTTACGAAAAACAATAATTTATTAATAAAATCGCAAATATTACTGATTACCCTGGAAGCGGCCGGAATAGGGTATGACGTGGCCGATCCCCGATTTCAAGCAGGGACCGGCCACGATGACCTCTATACTGCGTCCGGCTACAAGCCGAAGACAAGCCAGACAGCGAGGGCGGAGAGCGCCAGGGCGCAGGCTGAGACCTTCAGCCAGAGAGGCAGCCGCTGCTCCCCCTTGAGCCAGGTTCTCTTGAGCCAGTCACGCACAGGCTCGTCGTAAATCTTCATCACGCCCAAGGCGAGAACGATTGAGATGACCACCACACCGGCAGATGCCAGAACGTGGACCCAGGTAGGAGCGTCCGGATGAGCCTTGATGAAGGACATATGGGCGTAGATGATCGGGAAGTGGGTGATGTAGATCGGATAGGAGATGTCCCCGAGGAACTTGCACACCTTGGTGCTGAATGCGTGCGTTGTCCGGCTGCCGGCTCCGATCAGGACTATGACCGGAAACATCACAAGCACAGCCACGGCCTGGTAAACGCCGTTGGCCACGCAAGGTCTGCCGCCGACGCAAGGTACGCAGAACACGATGACAAGCAGCAGAGAAGCCCACCAGAAACCTCCCTTAGCGTGGAGCGGACTGCCGCTCGGATTCTCCTCGGTGCGATGCTTCGGGAGTATTCTTGAAATTATCAGACCGCAGAGGAACGGGTACAGCAGACGGCCGAATCCGATGTAGATCTGCTGGGCCGTGAGACTCCATCCGCCGATGACGCTGTACTGCGGACCGCCTGCGGTCACGATGCTGCCGTCAGGTGCCGTGAACTCCTGCACAGGGAACAGGCCGAAGATGTCCCAGCCCATCGTAAGGTCAAGGGTGAACACGGCCGACACAGCGGCAAGGATGCAGAGCGCCATGGTCGGAAGTCTGCGGAATATGAAGGCGTACAGGATGTTGCCGACATATTCAAGAGTCAGCGACCAGTTCGGGCCGTTGAACGAGTTGGTCTCCCCCCAGCCGCGGATGTCCATCTTCGGTCCGGCCGGAATCATGAACAGGGCCATCACAAAGCAGACGAACACCTTCCACCCCGGAGCCTGGAGGATGTCAGGGAAAGCCGTCGCCCCGTACCAGAACAAAGCGAGTCCGATCACAGTGCCGGCCACAACCATCGGATGAAGACGGGCCAGACGGCGTTTGAAGAAGCTCCAGGTCGTCATCTTCCCCCAGCGGTCATCGTAGGCGTAGCCGATGACGAATCCCGACAGGACGAAGAAGAAATCCACCGCGAGGTAGCCGTGGTTGATGTGCTGCTGCGTTCCCGGCGGGCAGTATATCTCGAAAAGATGGAAAAGGATCACCATAAAGGCGGCCACGCCGCGCAGTCCGTCCAGGATTTCGTATCTGGGCTTTGATTCAAGATAGACGTTTTCTTTTGCCATTGCTTTGCTGTGGTATAGTCGTGTCGGTGCGGTTTTCCGTCACCGGTCATCCGGACGCGAAGGTAGCGGTTATTTCATCCCATCATTTGACCGATTTTTATAAATATTTGTCTTATTTTTGCATTATGGTTATATATTCAAAAACAGGGTCATTCACCTATGACTATGTACGCCTGAAGCCGTGCAGGCAGATCGACCTGCATACGCAGAATACCTGGGAACTGGACTACATCCAGACCGGACGCGGAGTCCGCACCATCGGAGACCGGCAGGAGACCTTCCGGGAAGGAGAAGTCGTGCTTGTTCCTCCTGAAATCCCACACTGCTGGAACTTTGACCCGGCCGGAGCCGACCCCGACGGAAACATAGTCAACATCACCCTGACCTTCGACGACCTTCTGCTTGACTCCATCCTGAGGGTGTTCCCCCAGATGCGGGAAGTTGTCGACAAACTGCTCGAAATGCGTGACACGGCCTTGTTCTACAGCGGAAAGACAAGGGCGAGCCTTGCCGCGGCGCTGACTGCGATGCGCACGGATCGGCCGTCCGCACAGGCGGCGACATTTATGAATATCCTGAATCTGCTCGGTGACACTGCCGGCATATCAAGGTCGGAGGTCTACCGGAGGATGAGCGTCGAGCAGACGAGGGAGATGCAGGTGCGGGTCTACGTCTCCTCCAATCTCTCCCGCAGAATAACCCTCAAGGAAATGGCCGCCTATGTGGGAATGAACGAGGCCGCTTTCTGTGTCTTCTTCAAGAGGCATTACGGCCAGACCTTCATTGAATATCTT
>CAVJKE010000165.1:0-4770 GCA_963649695.1 bacterium | reverse complement strand
AAGGGAAGACGATGCAGTGGAAGACGATGTTGTCCTTGCCGATGAAATGCACGAGGCGGGTGTCCTCGTCCTTCCACCATTTCTCCCAGGACTGCGGCAGAAGCTCCTGCGTGTTGGAGATGTAGCCGATCGGAGCGTCGAACCAGACGTAGAGGACCTTGCCTTCCGCTCCCTCCACAGGGACAGGAACGCCCCAGTCAAGGTCGCGGCTCACGGCACGCGGCTGCAGACCGCCGTCCAGCCAGGATTTGCACTGGCCGTAGACGTTGGACCTCCACTCCTTGTGCTGCTCGAGGATCCATTCCCTGAGCCACGGCTCGTACTTGTCCAGAGGAAGATACCAGTGCTTGGTCTTCACTTTCTGAGGGACGCTTCCGCTGAGCTTGGACTTAGGGTCGATCAGCTCCTCAGGACTGAGGGTGCAGCCGCACTTCTCGCACTGGTCGCCGTAGGCGTTCGGATTGCCGCACTTCGGGCAGGTGCCGGTGATGTAGCGGTCGGCCAGGAAGACCTTGGCCTCCGGGTCGAAGAACTGCTCGGTCTCCTTGGTGATGAACTTGTCGTCGTCGTAGAGCTTGCGGAAGAACTCGGATGCGTTCTTCTCGTGCACCTTGGAGGTCGTGCGGGAATAGATGTCGAAGTTGATTCCAAGATTGAGGAACGAGTCCTTGATGATCTTGTGGTACTTGTCCACGATGTCCTGCGGAGTGACTCCCTGGGTGCGGGCCTTGATGGTGATCGGCACACCGTGCTCGTCGGAGCCGCAGATGAAGAGGACATCCTCGCCCTTCATCCTGAGGTAGCGCACATAGATGTCAGCCGGGACATAGACACCGGCGAGGTGGCCGATGTGGACCGGACCGTTGGCGTATGGCAGCGCGCAGGTCACAAGTGTTCTCTTGAATTTCTTTTCTTCCATATTGATCAATATTTATTTTTCTCTTCCAAGCCTGACTTTCACGATCTTCAAGGCCTTCTGGACATTGATTATCTCGGTCAGGATCTTCATGATCGAATCGTTGTCGCCCGAGGCCTGCGCCGCCCCCAGACTGGCCTGCAGGTCCCTTTCGGACTTTTCCAGGCGGCATTTCTGGAAGGCCAGGATCGCCTTCGGGACATACATCGTCAGCCACGACCCCTTCGCCGTCATCGAGTCGCGCAGGTTGGCGATGGAAAGTTCGTACCTCTCGTCCGTCGAGAGTTCCGCCGCCACGAAGGCGATGGCCCTGTCCGGGCCGTCCATCATCCTCTTGACGATCTCCTCCTGCCCGTAGCCTTCGTAGTAGTCTTTTGAATATGCAGCATAGGCGGCCTGGTAGACCGGTGTCGTGAATCCGGACTTGTCGGCCTCGAAGGCTTCGGCGATGAAGTCGAACACCGTCGGCTCCGCTTCTCCCGGCCCGGCGTAGAACTCCGAATCTGTCTGGAACTCAAGGCTTGTCGCCCCGTAGGCCAGGATGAAGCCCATCAGCTCCCGCTCGGACGGAGCCATCACCTTGTCCGGCTCCAGAGCGTCGAGGCTCACCGGCTCACCGGCGTTTTCTGAATATCCAGCCTCGCCCCCGGCCTGCGCTCCGCTGTCTTGCGGCGTGCCGGCGGTCAATGAGTCCGGCCCCGGGACATCCAGCGAGCCGACGATCCCGGCCCTTTCAGCGGCCGCGGAGTTCTCCAGCCGGCGTTTTTCCCTTTCGGAGGTCTTCCTGGCCTCGTCCAGCAGCCTGCGTCTCGTGGCCCCTACCCGCTCGTCGAGAGCGTCGCGGCCTATCTTGAACTTGTCGCTCAGGAAGTCGATGTAGACCGACCGCTTGACCGCGTCCGGGATGGAGGCGACGATGTCGGCGATGGCGTTGATGGCGTTCGCCTTCTTCAGCGGATCCCTCGCGGTCTCCTGCATCAGCAGCGAGGCCTTGAAATCCACGAAATCCTGCTCCGCCCCGGCGATGAAGGTCTCCACCTCTTCCAGAGTGTGCTTTCTTGAATATGAATCCGGATCGTCTCCGTCCGGAATCAGGACCACCTTGACGTTCATCCCCTCGCGGAGGAACATCTCGATACCCCTTTCAGCGGCGTGGATGCCGGCGGCGTCGCCGTCGTACATTATCGTCACGTTCTGCGTGAACCTGCGGATGAGGGCTATCTGCCCTTCAGTCAACGATGTGCCGCTGGAGGCCACCACGTTGGTGATGCCGAGCTGGTGCATCGACAGCACGTCCAGGTAGCCCTCCACGAGGTAGCACTTGTCCTTGGCGGCTATCTCGTTCTTGGCGAACCAGATTCCGTAGAGCGACTGGTTCTTGACATAGATGCTGGACTCCTTGGAATTGACGTACTTGGCGTAAGGCTTGCCTTCCTCCTTGGACTTGAGGGTCCTGGCCCCGAAAGCTATGACCCTGCCGCTCAGCGAGTGGATCGGGAACACGACCCTGTCGTAGAACCTGTCGTGGAGGGTGCCGTCGTCATAGGCCGCGCACAGACCCGTTTCGAGGAGATATTCATCCTTGAAGCCCGCCGCTTTGGCCGCGTCGGTCAGGGCGCGTCTGCCGGTCGGGGCCCATCCGAGTCCGTATTTCTCTATCGTGGAATCCTCCAGGCCGCGGGAGTGGAAGTACGCCAGGCCGACGGACCGGCCTTCCTGCGTGGCGAGCTGTTCCTTGAAGAATCCGCCCGCATATTCAGAAACCAGAAGCAGGCTCTCGTTGCGCTGGCGGTCCGCTATCTCCTGCGCCGTTTCCTCCTTCTCCACGATCTCGATGTTGTACTTCTTCGCGAGGTAACGGAGCGCCTCCACGTAGGACATATGCTCGTGGTCCATCACGAAGCCGACAGCCGAACCTTTCTTGTGGCAGCCGAAGCAGTAGTAGATTCCTTTGGCCGTGGCTATGTGGAAGGAAGGGGTCTTTTCGTTGTGGAAAGGACAGCAGGCCCAGTAGTCGGCCCCGCTCTTCTTCAGAGAGACGAAGTCGCCTATCACCTCCTCGATGCGGGCGGTGTCAAGAATCCTCTGTACCGTTTCCTGTGGAATCATCTTTCCATTGTTGTGCGGCCCTGCCTTCCGGCGTGACAGCCACGCCGTCTGACGTGGTCCGCCGGCAGGTTAGTCAACCTTCGTGTAATCAACCGCTTTGGCATCATCGATGCCGGAAGTGTCAAGCCCGTCGGTGACGGCCTCCTGTCCGGCCTCGGCCTGCTGCTGGTTGAAGTGGATCTCGTAGGCCTCCTTGGCCTTGTGGACCCTCCAGCAGGAAAGCAGTTCGGACACTCCGTACATTATCAGAAGCACTCCGGCGCAGAGGCTCATCACACTCTCGCCGAACGGGCTGAAAAGCAGGAACGCTCCGCCGGCCACGGCGAGGATCGAAAGGATCAGGGTAGGGAAGCCGAGGCCCAGCAGGGACATCGTGCCGGCCAGCACAAGTAGCTGCAGACCGCCGAACACGATCAGGATGATGCCGATGAGCACGATGATGAAGCCGGCCACCCAGCCTGGGTTCAGGAACAGCAGAAAGCCGATCAGCAGGTCGACGGCGGCGTTGACGGCCATCAACGGGAACACACCTTCTTTCTTGTTGCGGATTATGCCGTAGACGAGGGACACGAATCCGGAGGCGAGCAGGAAGGAGGCGATCACCTTCACCACTGTCACCGAAGCCTCGTTGTCGAAGACCATCACCAGGCCTATGCCGATGGCGGCAAGAGCCCTCAGGATGCCGCTCAATGTTGTCTTGTAGCCGAATGTGAACATAATTGATATTGTCCGTTAAATGATAACAAACCACAAATTTAGTGAATCCTTGCCAAAAAAGCGTTATCTTAGCGGATATGTTTTACGACACTCATAACCATAGCCAATTCTCTTTCGACGGGGAGAAGACCACCGTCGAGAAAAGCGCCCTCGCCGCCGCGGAAAAAGGTCTTGCGGGAATATGTTTCACCGACCACTGTGATTTCTACGTCCCGCCGATGAAGGAGCAGTTCGAGCCGATCGTCTCCGAAGTGTTCGACGTGGAGGCCCAGCAGGCTGAGATCGACAGGGTGGGGGCCTTGTTCCAAGAAGGCGCTTTCGGAAAGAATGTCCCGCGCAGATTCAAGATATTCAAAGGTGTGGAACTCGGTCTCGGGGAAAAGAACCACGACAGGATGAGGGAGCATCTCGCCGCCCACAGCTTCGACCAGGTCATAGCTTCCGTCCATTATCTGGAGGATTCGGACCCTTATTTCGGGCCTTATTACAAGGGCAAGAACTGGAAGGAGGCCTACGGCCGCTATCTTGAGACGCTTCTCCGGGAGATGAGATGGCTGGGGGACTTCGATGTGATGGGACATTTCGACTACATAGCCCGCTATGCCCCCTATCCCAAGGAAAGCGTCCTCTACAAGGATTTCCCGGGGCTGTTCGATTCGATTCTGAAGTATCTGGCCGAGAATGGCAAAGCTCTGGAGATCAACACCAAATCCTACAAGACCTACGGAGTCCGGACCCCTGTGCTGGACAGGGACATCCTGATCCGCTTCATAGAGCTTGGCGGAGAGTTCCTGAGCCTCGGGTCAGATTCGCACAGTCCTGAACAGGTCGCCTGGAATTTCGACTATTACGCCCAGTTCGTCAAGTCAGTCGGCTTCCGCCGTCTGACCCATTTCGAAGGCCGCAAAGCGAAACCGGTCACGATCTGACAGACAGCGGCCGGTCGGATTGTAATCGGTAAAGTCTTGATTTATAATTTAAGTTTCGCATGTGCGAAACACCTTATTTCCCGTCACTTATGTGACGGA
>CAVJKE010000164.1:0-4801 GCA_963649695.1 bacterium | reverse complement strand
GTTCAGGATGAGCTTCCCGAGTCCCTTCTTCAACGATGCCAGGGCTATCATACCGTGAGCCACCGGAACACCGATGTTACGCTGCACGGTAGAATCGGTAAGGTCTCTCTGAAGCCTCGAGATAGGAAGCTTCATCGAAAGGAAAGTCAGCACGGCGTTCGCCATACCGAGGTTTCCCTCCGCATTCTCGAAATCTATCGGATTGACCTTGTGAGGCATAGCCGACGAGCCGACCTCGTTCTTGGCGACCTGCTGGTGGAAATATTCCATAGAGATGTAGGTCCAGATGTCGCGGCAGAGGTCAATGAGGATCGTGTTGATGCGGCGCAGGCAGTCGAAGATCGAAGCGAGGTTGTCGTAGTGGTCGATCTGCGTGGTCGGGAACGAACGGAGCAGGCCCAGCGAGGCCACGAACGAATCGGCGAACGCTGGCCAGTCGATGTCCGGGAAGGCCACCTTGTGGGCGTTCATGTTGCCGGTAGCGCCGCCGAACTTGGCCGGCCAGGTCAATTGACCGAACTGGCGGAGCTGTTCCTCGAGCCTTGAGACGAAGACCTGGAACTCCTTCCCGAGGCGGGTCGGAGTGGCCGGCTGGCCGTGCGTCCTCGCAAGCATAGGGACATCCTTCCAGGCCTCGACATCGGCGGAAAGGATGGAAATGATTTCTTTCAATACAGGAATATATTCATTCTCAAGAGCTTCCTTGAGCATCAGAGGCTGCGCCGTGTTGTTGATGTCCTGGGAGGTGAGGCCGAAATGGACGAACTCCTGCCAGCGGGATATTCCCAAAGCCTTGAAATTCTCCTTGATGAAGTACTCCACAGCCTTGACATCGTGGTTGGTGACCTTCTCGATGTCTTTGACTTTCTGGGCGTCCTCCGGAGTCATCGACTTGTAGATCTGGCGCAGACGCTCGAACAGTTCTTCGCGGGTCATCCCGGTGCCTTCGCCGAAATCGGAAAGCTGCGGAAGCGGAATCCCGCAGAGGGCGATGAAGTACTCGATCTCCACGCGGACCCTGTCGCGGATAAGGGCGAACTCGCTGAAATACTGTCGCAAAACGGCTGTTTTGGCGGCATACCGACCATCAATCGGGGAAACCGCCAGAAGAGAGTTGAAATCCATATTCGATAAATTGTTTATTTCTCAATGACATACACATCGTCGCCAGGTTCGGCGAATCCGAAGTTCTCGCGGGCGAAACTCTCCAGAGAGTCTTTGTTCGAGGTGAGAGCGCCTATCTGCCTGTCCATCTCAGCTATCTCGGCGCTGTACTTTTCGATCAGCTTGTTCTGACGGTGGATCTCAGCCCCGGCCTTGACCCAGCGCACGACGTTGTTCTGGTTGACGAAGCAGACCATCACGAGAAAGATAAAAGTGACCACTATGGCATAGTGGACGAAGCTGCGTGTCTCGGCGCTGCTGTTCTTTCCTCCGTTCCAGATGTCCCTCAACTTTCCCAATGTGTAAGAATAATTAACCGTACAGGAATAATATTAACGCAAAAATAACTAATTTTGTGGGAATAATTCAAGAACAGATACACTAAAAACTCAAAATATATGAAACCAACTCTTCTTGTCCTCGCAGCAGGAATGGGCAGCCGTTACGGCGGCCTCAAACAGATGGACGGCCTCGGCCCTAACGGAGAGACCATTATCGACTATTCAATCTACGACGCTGTCAACGCCGGCTTCGGCAAGGTGGTGTACATCGTAAGAGAGTACTTCAGAGAGCAGTTCGAGCAGACCGTAAAAGAAAAGTACAGCGGCCTGACCTGCCCTGACGGAACTCCTCTCGAGTTCGATTTCGTCATCCAGGAGCTGAACAAGATTCCTTCACAGTTCACCCTCAACCCAGAGAGGCAGAAGCCTTGGGGGACAGCGCACGCCGTGCTGATGGCCAAGGATGTCATCAAGGAGCCTTTCGCCGTCATCAACGGCGACGACTACTACGGAAAAGAGTCCTTCAAGATCCTCGGCGACTGGCTCAGGGCGCACGAAGGCGGCAAGGGCGTGTGCAGCATCGTCGGCTTCGAGCTTGACAACACCCTTTCCGACTATGGCAAAGTGTCCCGCGGCATCTGCTACTACGACAAGGACCTCCACCTCACCGGCATAGCCGAGCACCTGAACATCGGCAAGGAAGCGGACGGCAAAGTCTACGGCGACAACTCCGTCAACGGAGAAAGCCACGTCGAACTTGACGGCAAGGCGCTCTGTTCCATGAATATGTGGGGCTTCACTCCTGATTACTTCCAGCTCAGCGAAGAGGTCTTCACCCAGTTCCTCGAGCAGAACATCAACGAGCCTAAGAAAGAGTTCTACATCCCTTACGCCGTCGACATCCTGATGAAGGACAACGGCTACAAGTGCGAGGTGCTCTCCACTGACTCACACTGGTTCGGAGTGACCTACAAGGAAGACAGACCGGGAGTCGTAGCGAAGTTCCAGGAACTCGCCGACAAGGGTGTCTACCCTACCCCGCTCTGGAAGAAATAATCTTTCAAGATGTCTTTTCTGAAACCTCGTAAGGTCGAAAGAAACTACGACCTTCTGTCCGGCTGCGCTTGGTACACACCAAACGTGGCCGGAATATTCTCTGTCCTGGCCATGTTCCTTGTCGGGATGATTCTCGGCATGGTGCTGCTTCTGATCCTGAACAGCGTCCTGCCCGGATTCCCGATCTGCTACTCGACGCTGGTCGTCTACCCGGTGCAGTTCGTGCCGGTGCTGATGTACGTCAGGCTGAAGAGCCAGGGGAACTCCACTTTCGACAGGGGTTACGCATTGGACAGCAGCCACTTCACTCCGAAAGGAGGAGCGTTGACAGCCATTCTGGCCGTGCTTGCCACCCTCTCCATCAGCGTCATACTCGACCCGCTGATGGCCCGGCTTCCTTCAATGGACGAGAATCTCGTCCGCACGATGGAGAAGATGATGGAAGGACCGCTCTGGGTCAGCCTGCTGAGCATGTGCGTCCTAGCCCCCGTACTTGAAGAGTGGCTCTGCAGAGGAATCGTGCTGAGAGGCCTTCTGAACTATTCCCGCAAGGGAGAACCCGGCGAGGACGGCCACAAGAGGGGGATGAGTCCGGCTCTAGCCATAGTGATCTCGGCCTTGTTCTTCGCCGTGATCCACGGCAACCTCTGGCAGGGCGTCTCCGCCTTCACGATCGGCTGTTTCTTCGGCTACGCCTACTACAAGACTGGTTCGCTGAAACTCACGATGCTTCTTCACTGCGCCAACAACACAGTCTCCGTCGTGGCTTCCAAACTGCCTGTTTTCGGAGATGTGACGATGTCTGCCGACGCCAATCTCTGCGAGACCATGCCGCTGCCGTGGTTCGTGTTGTTGTTCGTCGCCAGCGTGGCCATCCTCGTCGTGGCCGTCAAAGTGATCTCGGGGATCAAGACGGCATCGGAACAGGGCAACTGTGACATCATCCCGAGCGCCGAGGACCTCGCCGATGGAAAAGATCTTTAACGACCCGGACGCCGGGCCGGTGACTGTCCGGAAAAACGCACGCTCCCGCAGGATCACGCTCCGCGTGAAATCCGACGGGAGCGTGACGGTTTCCATTCCTTCTTTCGCATCCTATCAGACCGGGCTGGATTTCTTCCTGCTGAAGAAAGACTGGGTGGCCAAGGTCCGGGCCAGACAGAAAGAGCGGGCCGGGAACGAACATATTCCTTCGCCGGAGGAGATCGAACAGATGCGGGTTCTGGCGAAGCGAGTGCTTCCGGAACGGCTCCGTGAACTTGCGGAAAGATATTCATTCACAGTCAATTCTGTGCACATCAAGCACAACTCCTCGAACTGGGGCAGCTGCTCCCGCAAAGGCAACATCAACCTGAACCTCAACCTTGTGCGCCTCCCGGACGACCTGCGGGACTATGTCATCCTCCACGAACTCTGCCACCTGAGGCATCCCGACCACGGACCCGGCTTCCACGCCCTCCTGGAGTCCCTCTGCCCCGGCCACCTCGCCAAGCGCCAGGCCCTCCGCGCCTACAGGCTGTACTGAATATGCCAGCCGAGCCATAGACTGATTGTCCGCAATCAGGTCCAGACCGTACGGATCCACCTCCACATCTATACTTATTCCGTGTGACACCTCTGCGATCGGGCTATGGACGTACGGAGCGAAAGGCTGGCTGCTAGCCGCCTCAACATAGGTGTCCCGTGGCGGATAACTAATTGACAATCAAGTAAAACAGTGATGTTCTGGTACGGATATCCGTACCAGACATATGCTCTTCCGCCTCATTATCAAGGGGTTATCCGCCACGGCTGACGGTGGCGTCCGGGAGTCAGCTGACAGATTTACAGCCAGAAACAACAGCGACGGCATTCAGCGCAATTCTGTTTTCGGAAGGATAGTCGAATATGCCCCACGGCCTCGTGTGGCGGGGTCGCTGCAGAAATTGCCGGAACAGATTTGAGCCTCATCCGCTTCAAGCTGCTTATTCGGACGAATATTATATGAGGCGCTTTGTCCTTATGAAAACGGGTTCAATAACATATCGGGTGACTCTTTTACTATCCGAGAATGGAGTCCGCAACGAGCGTAAATACATAAAAACATTAGGGAAGGCTGTCCATTATCAGTAAGCAAAAAAAATCCCCGGGGGATTTCCCCGGGGATTTCTGTATCACGAACCTTGAGCGATCAAGGTCTGGTTTCCATTAAAAGAACTCTTCGGTGTTCTTGTCGGCGTTGTCGCTGTGGTCTTCACCGGCAGATTCTTCGTTCTTTGGACCGAAGTTCCTGCGGTCGCCGCCATTGCGGCGGTCGCCTC
>CAVJKE010000163.1:0-4804 GCA_963649695.1 bacterium | reverse complement strand
TTTCAACTTAACCGTGGAATATTTCATTCCACGGATAGCCCGGCGTACCTTTGCAAAAAAACTAAATGACGATATTATGAAAACTTCAGACAGAAAACCCCGGTACGTCGACCTGACTTCCGATGCCGGATTCAAGGCGGTCTTCGCCGACCGCGGCAACAAGGACCTCCTCGTCGCGATGCTCAACCTCCTCCTACCTCCCGAGGCCGCGGTCAAGGACATCGTCGAATATCTCGACCGGGAGCGGGACGGCGACTTCGCCGGAGGCAAACGCACGTTCTACGACCTTCTCTGCGAGGGCGACGACGGCCGCCGCTTCATCGTGGAGCTGCAGAAGGAGCCGATGAACTTCTTCTTCGAACGCTGTATGTACTACGGGGCCGGCATCTACCACGACGAGCTCAAGACCGGGGAGTACTACGGGAAACTATGCCCCGTCTACCTCGTCAGCATCTTCGCTTACAGGCTTGGCCACGATGACGAGACGCTCTGGGACAGCGACCACATTGTCTCCCATTACCGTATGCAGGAATCCCGTACGGGAGAGTTTGCAAATCAAACAATTTCTTGTACATTCGCGGAACTGGGGAGGTTCACGAAGAGCGCCGCCGAATGCGTCACCGACCGAGACGCCGTGTTCTATATGTTCAAGCACGGCGGTCTGCTGGACGAGCTGCCGGAGGAACTGTGCCGATCGCCGATCGCCGGGGTGCTCGCCGAGGCCTGCGAGATCGCGGCCTTCCCACAGGATAAGAAACTTGAATACGAGAAAGAGATGCTGTCGGAACGGGACATACAGGCGATCTGCAGCTACGCCCACGACGAGGGCGAGCGGAAAGGTCGGGAAGAAGGCCTGCAAGAAGGCCGCAAAGAGGAGAGGCTTTCCAATGCGCTTAACTTTCTTCGCGCCGGTGTTCCCGCTGAGACGGTGGCAAAGGCTACCGGCCTGAGTCTGGACACGGTACAGAACCTTGCCGCAAAGGACTGACACCACATCCTCACCCGTTATGCACTAAACAGGCAGTGACGGACGTATTTTACCGCACAATCGCTCCCGTTACGCACCGCACTATGTGTGACGGGATCAATATAGCCCCGGAACGCGCCCGTCACTCTCTTCGCCAGAACAAGCTTGATGAGTCGATTTTTTTTGCAGACAGAGGTAGCTTTCGGACTTTTCCGCTCAGAAAAGGAAGCCGACACCGACCTCGGCGTCCACACGGCGGAATCTCAACGAGGATACCCCGGCATAGACCGTCAGGCGGCCGAAGTGCATCATAGCCCCAAGTTCGGCCAGGATTCCCTGCAGCGAAGCGTCCTCCACCTTGACCCAGGCCCCGTCAGTATCCTCCCAGAGAAGAGTCCTGCTTCCATAGCCGACACCGATGCAGGCGTCCAGCCAGCCGGCGCACTTCAGCGTGCCGCCGGCGCTGACGGAAAACCTTGACACTCTGGTGTTTCCGCTGGTCCAGATGAAGCCGTCCGGCGTGGTCCCGTCACTTGAACACAGGTAAGCATATTCAGAAGACCTGAAATTGGCCAGGCCCTTGAGATAGCCCCCGACAGGTCTGCGGTAAGCCACCATCCCGCCGAAGGCAAGGTCTCCGGAAGACAGGCCTCCGGCCGACAGGACAGGCAGAACGCTGATTCCGACAGGTTTTCTCTTCGCCTTTTCCGGCTCCGCAGCCGGCGCAATGGCCGGGACATAGACAATCGAATCCTTGACCACCACGGTGCCGACAGGTTTCCTTGGAATCTGCAGCACAAGTTCGTAGACGGTGGCGGACTCGATCGGGATCCCGAAACGGTAGTCCCGGATTATGCCGTAGTCGCCGTGACGGATCGTGATTTTCTGCACATTCTCAGGCACATAGACCCAGATCTCGCCGACCTCCTGCTTTATGCCAACTATGCCCATCACTCCGACATCGAAATCGAAGTCGGCCCCGGAGATGACAACCTTGATCAGCGCCGCTTTCCGGCCGTTCTGGTCGATCATCGGATAGTTGCTCCGCGCGTCCAGGTCCCATTCGAGTTTCCGGAACGACTTGACCCTGAAATCCGAAGAATCGGTCTGCGTCATCGACGCCGCGGCCGACACCAAAGACGAAGCCAGAAGCACAAGGAATATGACAAGTGTCTTTTTCATACCGAAACGTCTCTAAAAATTGTACGGACCGATCACGCCGAACTCCTTGTCGGGAGCGTCCTGCCAGGTCCTCACGTGGATGACAGGGGCGCGGTAGTCCCGCAGGTCCACAAGAATGAAAAGATAGCCTGAATCCGAATATGTCGTAGAGAAATACTCCTGACGGATCTTTATGCCGAACAGTTGCTCTCCCTTGCCAAGCTTGATCACCTCACAGTCAGAGAACTGCAGGTTTATGAACTCCTGGCTGGCGAAGACCTTGTCAAGCTGGCGGAGGTAGGTTTCCTTGTTGTGGCGGGTCAGCGTCACGAAACGGTTGCCGGAATATTCATCAGCCCCTTTCACGTTCTTCAGCACCCGGCCGGTGATGATGAGCGCGTCATCGTCGAAGATGGAGCCGATGTAGTCGCGCCGCTTCAGGGCATAGGCGGTCTTGTAGTTCTCGAGGAAACTGACAAGGATGATCCTCGCCTCTTCCGTCCAGCCTTCCTGCGACGCGATGTCCTGCACGGTCTCCTTGCCGAGAGAGAAGGTTATGTCGCTGATTTTCTTGTCCTTGTCAAAAGTGAATACCACATTCTCAACGAAACGCCGGCTGTTGCCGCCGAACGTGAAGACCATCGGAACGCTCCTGCAGTAGACATCGCCGTCAAGACCATAGAACTCCAGGCTGTCATAGTTCAGGACCCTCGCCCCGCCGTAACGGAGCAGGCGGTTGAATATGTCAAGTCCTTCGGCGGTGAAGCAATCCGACACGTCACCGGAGCGGCCTCCGGAGACCAGATTGTCACAGACTCTGCCGATTATGTCCTCATAGTCAGAGGTGTACAGGACAGGAGTGATTCCGTGGCCGCTGACCGTGTCGGCTGCGACGGTGAACTCCTGGCGGGACATCACGTCCAGAACTTTCTTCTTGACCTCGGAGAAATCTATCTTCCGAGGCTCTGACCGTCCGGCCGGCATACCTGTCCGCACGCCATTCCCAGAGACATCCGCGGTGCCTTTTCCGGCAGCATTTCCTGCGCCCTTCCCGGTGTCCTTTCCTGCGCCCTTCCCTGCGCCCTTCCCGGTGTCCTTCCCGGAGTCATTCCCGGAGTCCACCTTGACAGAGACCTCCTCCAGGCCTGAAAGGGCCTTCCCCACCTCGCCTACCTCACGGAAAAGATGCTGGAGATGAGCCGGTGTGATCTCATAACTGATGCGGTAGTCCTCGATTTTCGAGTCCGGACTCACCTCGATGAAGCCCCTGCCGTCCTTCGCCGACAGCACGCCGCTCCATTTCCTGCCGTCGTAGAAGCGGTAATCGATGCTTCTGACGGCCTGTCCGTCGAAGCTGAAAAGCAGTTCGACCAGGCCTTTGTCGAAGACATTCCTGCGGTCGAACTTCACGCTCAGGCCTTTCAGAACCGCTTCCTCGCGGCTTTTGGCCTCCGCTATGCGGGCCACGTCCAGCGGCGGCAGCGACCGCATCAGCGTGCCGGCCCAGCTGTAGTAGCGCAGGGCGACATCCATCTGCCTTTTAGTTTCGGCCCCTCCGGCGATGGAAAGCATCTCCTCGACCTTCCTGCGTCGGTTGTCGAAAATCCTGCCGACATCCGTCCTCAGCACATAGCGCAGCACCGATGAGCCGTTCTTCCCGGCCACGGGGATCATCCCGCACTCGCGGCACAGGTCCGGAAGATAAGTGCGGAGAACCGCCACCTTGACTTTCTCTGAATATGGTAGTTCGACGCTCTGGGAGAGTTTGGTGACCAGTTGTTCGAGCGCGAGGCTGTCGGCGGTCCCGGCATCCTTGGCCACCCCTTCGGCGTAGATGTAGGAGTTGTCCTTTTTGACCGAAGCCGCGCTCTGGGCCTTCAGCGTCACGGCTAAAGACAAGACAAGCGCCAGACAGATTATCAACAATCTAAAGCCCTTCATATTCATTGAATTCGGTTTCAAAAAGGCTTCTTTGAAGGGCCGTCATAGGGCCTCCCGTGGCAGGGAGCATCGCCCGGATCCGGCCGGCCATAGCCCTCGCGCTGTCGGCGGAAGCCCCCGGAGAGGAGCAGTAGCGGCGCAAGGCTGAATATTCATAAATGACGCTGTCCCATTTCGAGGCTGTCTCACGCGCGGCGGCCTCATAGGCCTCGGAAAGGCTTTCTGCAGAGGCGTTTACGGGCAGCACGGTCTCCGCCAGCCGCCTTCCGCTCCTGTTGACGAAAATGCACAGACGGCCAGAAACCGCGGCGGCGACCTCGTCCGTCAGGAAGGTCACCTCGTCATAGACGGGAGGCAGGATTTCCCTGCCGCAGGTGTCCGCAAGGCCGAAGCGGCCGTCGAGAGTGACCACTGAAACCCCGTTGAAGCAGTACTCCTGCGAGTCGTAGACACGGCTTCCCTCCCCGCTCCCGGCCCCGGAGGCACAGGAGGCGAGCAGAAAAAGAATGAATATGCCGGCGAGAACACGCATTCTGCGAATTTACCATTTTTTCGCGGAAATATCAGAGATAAAAGGGGATATTTGGATTATGGAACTGATTATCCGCAACGATACCCAATAAATGTAGTCTAAGTCTGATGCAGATCCGCTCGGAAAAACCGTTCTGATTGTTTACGGGTGCAATTCTGTTCGGGCAGTTTCGGCTGCACACCGGCTGCGTGATACCGCAGGGC
>CAVJKE010000162.1:0-4808 GCA_963649695.1 bacterium | reverse complement strand
GGGAGACCTTCGAGAAGTGGGCGGAGACGATGCCTTACCTGATGCGCAACCCTCTCTACCATTGGTCCCACCTTGAACTCAGCCGCGTCTTCGGCATCGACAAGGTGCTGAAGCCTGAGACCGCGAGGGAGATTTTCGAGGAGTGCAACGCCCTTCTCGCCACCGAGGAGTACAGCGGCCAGAACCTCATCCGCAAATTCAACGTCGAGGTGGTCTGCACCACCGACGACCCTGTCGACGACCTGCGCTGGCACAAGATGATAGCGGAGCATCCTTTCGGAACGAAGGTGCTGCCTGCCTGGAGGCCTGACAAACTGATGGCCATCGACGACACCGCGGCTTTCAATGAATATGTAGGGAAACTCGCCGCCGCGGCCGATGTGGACATCCGGTCATATTCATCGCTGCTGGACGCTCTGCGCCGCAGGCACGATTTCTTCGCCTCGATGGGCTGCCGCCTTTCCGACCACGGCCTCGACACCTTCTACGCTGAGGACTACACTGAGCCGGAGATTGACAGAATCCTCCAGACCGCCCTTTCGGGCATCTCGGTCGAGCCGGGAGACGTCGTCAAGTTCAAGAGCGCCATCCTTTACGACCTCGCCGTGATGGACGCCGAGGCCGGCTGGACGCAGCAGTTCCACGTCGGACCTCTGCGCAACAACTGCACAAGGATATTCTCGACCGTCGGTCCTGACGCCGGCTGCGACTCGATCGACGACAAGCCTATGGCCGCCGCCGGCAACAGTTTCCTCAACGTGCTGGACATGACGGGCAACCTCGCCAAGACGATCCTCTACTGCCTTAACCCTAAGGACAACGAGGTGATGATGACGATGGCGTACAACTTCAACGACGGTTCTGTGCCGGGCAAGATGCAGTTCGGCTCGGGCTGGTGGTTCCTCGACCAGGAGAACGGAATGCGCCGCCAGATCGACGCTCTCTCCTCCCTTGGTCTGCTGAGCCGTTTCGTCGGGATGCTGACCGACTCCCGCAGCTTCATCAGCTATCCTCGCCACGAGTACTTCCGCAGGATTCTCTGCGATGTCCTCGGCTCGGACGTGGAGAGCGGAAGGATCCCTGAGAGCGAGATCGATTCCGTCGCCAGGATGGTCAGGGACATCTCCTACTACAACGCCAAGAACTACTTCGGCTTCTGACAGCCCGGTCCGTATCCAAGTCATCAGACATGCCCAGTTATCTCCAGATAGAGAACATCTCGAAATCCTACGGGCCGAAGGTGCTGTTCGAGCACATCGGCTTCAACATCAACGAAGGGGACAAGATCGCCCTCATCGCGCCGAACGGCACGGGTAAGACCAGCCTGCTGCGCATCCTCGCCGGGAAGGACAGTTCCGACTCTGGCGGAAAAGTCATATTCCTTAAAGACATCCGCATCGCCTTCCTTGAGCAGGAGTATGAATATGATCCCGAAGCGACCGTCTGGAACCAGATAATGGGAGACAGCGTGAGGTGGACGGAACATCTTGACCCTGAGCATCTCGCCGAGTACGAGCAGCGCGTCCGCAGGCTTCTGACCTCCTTCGGGATGGGGGACTGGGACAGGAAGATGAAGGTGCTTTCCGGTGGCGAGGTCAAGCGCGCGGCCATCATCGTGATGCTGGCCAGCGAGGCGGACTTCTTCATTATGGACGAGCCTACGAACCATCTGGACATCGACGGCATAGAGTTCCTCGAGAACTATCTTTCCCACGCCCGCTGCACCCTTCTGATGGTGACGCACGACAGGTATTTCCTGGATTCGGTGGCGAACACCGTGATGGAGATGGACCACGGGGCCGTCTATGTGTACAAGGGCAACTACCAGAACTATCTGGAAAAGAGGCAGGAACGCATCGACAACTACAACGCCGAGACGGACAAGGTCCGCAACATCCTGCGCCGCGAACTGGAGTGGATGCACGCCAGCCCCTGCGCGAGGACCGGCAAGGCCAAGTACCGCAAGAACGCCTTCTACGAGCTGCGTGACCGTGCCTCGCAGGTCTACAGGAGCAGTTCTGTCAATCTCGACGAGATGGGCCAGGCCTCGAGGCTCGGCACGAAGGTCATAGACTGCAAGGATGTCAGCTTCCACTACGGCGGCGACTGCTACCTTGACCATTTCACCTACAATTTCCAGCGCTACGAGAAGGTCGGCATAGTCGGAAGGAACGGGGTGGGCAAGACCACCTTCATCAATCTTCTCATCGGGAATATGTCTCCCGACGATCCGGGCGAGGTTTCCGGAGTCATCGAGAGGGGAGAGTCCCTCAAGATCGGCTACTACCGCCAGAGCGGGATGACCTTCAATGAGGAGCAGACCGTGCTGGAGACCGTCAACGACACCCATCTTCTGAGCCGTTTCCTGTTCCCGCACGACATGCTGAACAACCGTATCAGCAAGCTGTCCGGGGGAGAGAAGCGGAGGCTCTACCTGCTGACCATCCTGATGCGGCAGCCGAACCTGCTGATCATGGACGAGCCTACGAACGACCTCGACATCGTGACCATCAACATTCTGGAGGAGTACCTGAAGGAGTTCAAAGGGACTCTTATCCTTGTCTCGCACGACAGGCATTTCCTTGACAGGCTGGTGGACCATCTGTTCGTGTTCTGCGGCGATGGACAGGTGAAGGATTTCATAGGCAACTACAGCCAGTACAGGGAGTTCCTGAAGGACTATGAGGCTGAGAAGCGGAGCCGGGCCGAGGAGGAGAGGAAGGCCGCGAAGGCTCCGGCTGCTCCACAGAGTTCCAGAAGCGTCCGTCCCGACGCTCCGCGGAAACTAAGTTACAAGGAGCAGAGGGAACTGGAGCAGCTTGAGAAGGACATCGAGTCGCTGACGGCCGAGAAGGCTGACCTTGAGTCGAGGCTGAACGGGGGAGTGACCGATCCGGCCGAACTCCAGAGGGTGTCAACCCGGTTCTCGGAAGTCTCGACCGTCCTCGATGAGAAAGAGACCCGCTGGCTGGAACTCTCGGTTTAATATTAAGGTATTTTTACACAGGCACTTTATTACAGGCGAAAGTTAATATGAACATCTTCGCACGATGCGTCAAAACTTACATTGACACCCCGCTGATCCTGCGGGTCGTGACCGGTCTCGTCATAGGAACCACGCTGGCGCTGGCCCTTCCGGGAATGGCCGCCGTCGGGATGCTCGGCGACATCTTCGTAAGGTCGCTGAAAGCGATAGCCCCGGTCCTGGTCTTCCTTCTCGTGTGCGTCTCGCTCGCAGGCTCGGGCGAGGGCATAATGAAGAGGTTCCGCACGGTGATCATCCTGTACATCGTCTCGATGCTGATCGCGGGCGTGGTCTCAGTGGCCGCCTCGATGATGTTTCCCGTCTCCCTGGTCTTCCCGGGATCCGGACAGGCCGCCGCATCCGACGCACCTACTGACCTTGGAGCGCTGCTGCGCAACATAGTCTCGGAGATCACCGTCAACCCTGTCAGCGCCGTGGCCGGAGCGCATTATCTCAGCATACTTTTCTGGGCCATCGTCATCGGTCTGGCCCTCAAGTCAGCGGCTTCCGAAAAGACCATAGCCGTGGTGCAGGATTTCGCGGACAGCGTCTCGACCGTCACCGGATGGATCATCCAGTTCGCCCCTTTCGGAGTCCTCGGCCTTTCCTACACTGCCGTCTCCACAAGCGGAATCGAGATATTCAAGACCTACGGCCTGCTGGTCGCCCTGCTCGTAGGGTGTATGCTGTTCAAGCAGTTTGTCTGCAGTCCGCTGCTGATGAGCGCCGTGCTGGGCCACAACGCCTTCCCGCTGATGTGGAAGTGCGTGAAAGAGAGCGGAGTCAACGCGTTCTTCACCCGTTCTTCCGCGGCCAACATTCCTGTGAATATGGATCTTTGCAGACGGCTGGGACTTGACAAGTCATTCTACTCGGTCAGCATCCCTCTCGGCTCGACTGTCAATATGGACGGAGCGACGATCACCATCACTGTGATGGTGCTGGCCACCTGCCACACCCTTGGCATCGATGTCACTTTCGGCAACGCCATTGTGCTGTGCATTCTCGCCTCTGTCGGAGCCTGCGGCGCTTCGGGCATTCCTGGAGGCTCGCTCCTGCTTATCCCTATGGCCTGCTCGCTGTTCAACATCCCGCCGGAGATCTCGATGCAGGTTGTCGGCGTCGGTTTCATCATCGGAGTGGTGCAGGATTCGTTCGAGACGGCGCTCAACTCCTGCGGCGACGTGATGTTCACGGCCACGGCGGACCTGCTTGACAGAAAAAGAAAGGGTCAGCCCCTCGACATAAAGGCTATCTGCAGCCGGCAGGATTAGGCCTGCTTGCTGCCGGATGACTCCTCGCTTTTGTCCTCTGAAGCCTGACCGTTCTCCTTCGGAGCGGTCTCTTCCGCAGAGCCGGCGTCTTCCTGGCCGTTGTCCTCCTTGTACTTGAAGCGGCGGATTTTCTGGGTGGCCGTCTTCTCGAAGCCTTCCTTCATAGCCTCCACCTCGCCGATCTTGGACTGCTTGCTGACGTGTTTGTTGACATATTCAAGAACCGCCTGCTTCTTGGCCTGCAGAATCTCGAAGAACTTGTCCTCCCGTTCCTGGTTCCAGTCCAGCACGTTGTCGTCGAACTTCACAAGGGCGACGAGTTTGCCGTTCCTTTCAACGACGAGTGATTCATTCACGCCTGAGATGGTGTTGATCACCTGCTCTATCTCCTCCGGGTAGATGTTTTCGCCCGAAGGTCCCACGATCATATTCCCGAGCCTTCCTTTGATGTAGTAGCGGCCTTTGGAGTCCTTGCAGGCCAGGTCGCTGGTGCGGAACCAGCCGTCGTC
>CAVJKE010000161.1:0-4874 GCA_963649695.1 bacterium | reverse complement strand
GACCGAGACGCTGCACTGCGTGTAAGGCTGGTCCGCGTCTGAGTTCTCCATGATGAAGGCCACCGATTGGAATGTGCCTCCCGAGCAGACAAGGAGCGCTTTGAAGAAAGCGTCCGGCACCGTGACCTTGTTCCCTATTGTGCCGTTGACGGCTTCCCCGACCACCGGGCCGGTCACGACATAGACCTCGCCGAACTTCCTGGCCCAGCTTCGTACCCTGTTCTCGAGTTTCGACCAGCCTCCGGCATTGAGGGCCTCAGCCTGCGGGCAGACATTCGTGAAATTGAAGGTGTCGTCCATCGCCGCGTCGCTCCACTTGAAGTCCGCGGCCGGCGCCATATGCCCCTTCGTCCAGCCCGACCCTTTATAGTCATAATACTCAGCCTGATGAATATGGGCGTGTGTGTCCTGATGGAACTGCTTGCCGCCGCGCCTGGCATAGCCATAGGTCTCCTCCTTCGTCAATGAATATGCCACCCACCTCGGCAGTTTGAGGTCGGAGTCATAAGACACGGTGAAGGCGATCTTCACCGGATCCTTCGTGAATCCGGCAGCATTCCCATCATGTCCATAGCAGATGTCTGAATATCCCGAATACGTGATGACCTTCTCATCGGCCCGCACCTCCGGCAGCTCCAGCCTCGGCACCTCGGTGTAACTCACGCACCCCAGCACCCAGAACAACAATAACGTCAACAACATAGCATTTTTCCGCATATTCTTAAATAGGGTTCGACTGCTCACTGGTATTTGAATCCTGCAAATATAGGCAATATTTCCGCCAGTGCGCTTTCGACTTTGAACTTATGCCATCGCATTTGAATAATTCATATGATCTTCCGGCGATTTTTCTGACATCAGAAGCGGCGAGAAAAGGATGCGGCAGAAAACAGAAGAGTCGGCGGCTCGGTCGAGCCGCCGACTCTTTTCGACATGTCTGGCTTCCCGTTAACCACACATAGCACTACTGCTTGATTATAAGCTTTTTACCCTCATTATCGATGGTGATCTTGCCGAACTTCTCCATAGCCGACTGACCGAAGAGGAGAGGAGCGTTCTGGCTCCCGACCACCGATGCGTCTACATTGTGCAGAACCGCCTCCCCTATCTTCACCTCCCTGAGGGTAATGACCGTCCCCTCGGAAAGCGAACCGTTGGCGACCTGATAGTACCTCTTACCCTTGATGTCCAAAGACTTGAGATAGCTGTTCTTCAGCATGAAGTTGGCCTCGACGGAAGAGATCGTCACATCGCTCGCTCCGGTGTCGAAAATCATCTGGAGCGGCAGACCGTTGATCTCGCACGGCACCTCGAATGTGCCGCCGGACTTACGCTTCAACGCCACCTCGAAGACTTTCTCCTCCTTTTCGGGGTTCGAGGTTTCATATTCCTTGGCGATGGCCGCCGCCTTTTCCTTCGCTTCGGCCAAAGCAGCCTTGAAGTCCTCACGGTCACGGATCGGGTCGAGGTCGTCATCGTGTTCGAGGTAACCGAATGAGCGGTATCCCATATCCAGACACTTCTTGAACGCTTCTACCGCCTCGTCAAGTCTACCCATCAATGAATATAAGCACGCTTTGTTGTAGTAATTGCCTTTGTCGTCAGGCTCCTTGTCGATCAAATCCTGCATCCACTTGGCGGCCTCATCGTCTTTACCCAGGAAATGAAGCGCAAACATCCTGCAGGTATTTCCCTCCGCTAAGGTGTCAATTTGAAGGATTCTCTCGAAATCAGCGTCAGCCTTATCCTTCTCGCCTTGAGCCAGGAGAAGTTTCCCGCGCAAAAGGAACAGATAAGAATCGTTATCATCCATATCTACGCCAAGGTTGTAGTCTTCCATAGCCTTCTTAAAGTCTCCGCTCAGTTTGTAGCACAATCCTCTCTCGTAATAACCATAAGCCAAGTCCGGTGCATCTTCAATGGCGGAAGCATAGTCGGCGAGCGCCTCTTCATAACGTCCGGCATCACGATAGTACCCACCACGTAAGCAATAATCAAAGTAACCAGGCTCATCTCCCATAGCTTCAGTGGCTTCCTCTATGGCCTTGTCCAACATTCCAAGATTGTCGTAACAGCCGGCTTTGTTCTGGTGGATCATCGGATAATCGCCATAATCATTCATCAAGGAATCATATTCCTTGAGAGCCAGCACATAGTCGCCTTTATTCTCATACATAGAAGCAAGAAGCAACCGAAGCACCATCGGATTCTCGTTGTTCTTGATGGCCGCCTTAATCTTGGCGATGGCATAATTGTAGCGCTTGAGCAAAATGTCGCCGAACGCAGGATCTGAATTGTCAGAAATATCTTCCTTTTCCAAATACGTGACCGCATCATCAACGGCCTTGGCCGACTCTCCCATCTTGTCATACGCCTTCATCCTGAAGCGATAGATCTCACTGTAGCGGCCGTCGATTTTCTCTGCCTTGTCAAGCAGTTCGATAGCATCGGCGTAGCGTTCTCTGATTGTATAGATGTTGGCTATACCTACCATCGCGCTAAGGTCCGCCTCGTTTTCTTTAAGCATAGAGTTCAGTACGGCTTCAGACTCATCGTACTTTTCCGCTCTTAAAAGAGACTTCGCATAGTCGAATGATATTTCCGGCAAGTTTTCATCCTTGTTCTTACGTGCCAGATCCATAGCTGTCTTTAAGTCAGCCTCAGACTTTTCCTCCTCATCCATATCTGAGTAGACATAGGCTCTCCACCAGTAGAGGGTGGACTGCGGGATTTCCGTCTTCTTCGGCTTGTTCACCTTTATTGCGTGATTGATGTCGGCAAGAGCGTTGCCGTACTGACTTTTATTACGGAAAAGTCTGGTACGTAACAGCAAAGCGTCAGCGTTGTCAGGAGTCGACCGCAACTGCTCGCAGACAAGTTGCATCGCTTTGTCCTCATCCTTGTCTTCATTTAGGACTTCGTAGGCTTTCCGCAGGTTGTAATCGTCTGATTCATTGTTCTTCTGAGCCGACGCAGGAGTCAGCGTCAGCACCATCGCAAGAGCTGCGATGAGGGCAGGTAAAAATCTGTGTTTCATTATTTTGTTATTAGTTTTGTCTATCTGGAATCCGTCCTTGGTCACTTCAGCGCAGCCGGCCACCGGGACCGTTGTCATACCCACGCCATATGTACAAATATATTCATTTTCCATATTCACCATCGTCTTTTCATTGTTCATATCTGTTCAATTCGCCCGAGCCGGCCGGGGCAGGACACACATCGCTCCCCTCTTGCACTGCCTTTGCCATCGGGCCTCACCCCCACGCCGCGAATGTAATCACTTGTTTTTGAATATGCCCGCAGACTCCCCCGCCGATGTACGAATCGCCCCGCCCGCTGTACGAATTCGCATATGGCGGTGTTCGGCATACGTAACAGTTGGGCGGGACGAAACGTAAAATCGTGATCCGTGGCAGATAAGAGACTGACAACCAACGAAAAGAGCATATATCTGGTCGTGATTTCGGTACCAGACATATGCTCTTTTGTCTCATTATCAAAGGGTTATCCGCCACGGCTGACGGGTTCGGCCGGGAGTCGGCTGACAGAATTTCAGCCATGAACAATAGGAGACGGCATCGAGAAGCTCAAGAATGAAATCTGGAAACAGCTGAATTCCCCCGCCTCCGCAGGTTAGGAGTAAAAAATACAGACACTTTGCCACTTATCTGGCAAAGTGTCTCAAAATTATGACTTTTGTTATGTTCTTGGCTAAATAAGGATTGCAGCTAAGACCTTATCCGCACTTTCAGATGCCCATGTCTTCATTGGACGTAAAGCGGCCGGCTACTTGCCGACGTCGATCATCCCCTTGCTGGACATGAAGGAAACGGAGCGGGAGGCTGTCTCGCTCGCCTTCTGAAGGCATCCGCGCACAAGTTCGGACGTCATCGCCTCGACACTGAGACAGTCTTTTTCGCAAAGGCAGGCTATCAGCTGCGATGTGGTCCAGTCGCCGGCACCCTCCCAGTCCACGACAGTCTCAGTGAACCTGTTGTTCTTCCCTACCGTGAAGCCTTCCGGATAATCCCGGACCACAATCGTATCCAAAGCGAAATTGCCGCTGAGCAAACAAGTCTTGTCCATTCTATTTTAGTTTACTTATCCTACAGTTCCGGCAGCACCTTTTCCATCTGGATGCCGCGCGACCCTTTTACAAGGATGGTGAGGTCTGACTGAGAATTGGCTTCCAGCCAGGCTGCGAGGTCGGCCGAAGATGCGAACCACTTTACCTTCTCACTGCCAGAGGCTTCACCGGAAGCCTCCAAAGCCTTGCGGAACTCATCCCCGACAAGGCAGACGAGATCCAGCCCCATCGAAAGCACCTTGTCAAGCACGGCGCGGTGCTCCCCTACCGACTCGGCGCCGAGTTCGCGCATATCCCCCAGCAGGGCCGCCTTCCTCGGAGCCTGCACGGAGGCAAGGTTGTCCAGCGCCGCGGCCATACTCGTAGGATTGGCATTGTAGGCATCCTCTATCAGGATGTTCCGCTCCGTCTTCTCAAGCTGCGAGCGGTTGTTTTTAGGAATATATTCACTCACAGCCTGGAGCGCGTCCTCGAGCGGGACTCCGAAATGCCGGCCGACAGCGATGGCGGCGGCGATGTTAGCTGCGTTGTACGCTCCAGCAAGGTGGGTTTCAAGACCCAGAAGCGTCTCAGCGCCGGAGTCATCGGAAGTTTCCGAAGGGACGGCCATCCTGACGAAAGGATGGGCGGCGTCGGAAGGCAGGACCAAAGTACCGGAGTACTTGAGACCATATTCAATGACATTCAAGCCTTTGCGGGCGGCGGCCATCGCGGAAAGTTCCGGGTCGTCGGCGTTCAGGAATATGCTTCCTCCGTGTTCGAGGATGTAGTCGTAGAGTTTGCCCTT
>CAVJKE010000160.1:0-4878 GCA_963649695.1 bacterium | reverse complement strand
ACGTGGGATAAGGTATTTTATCACAGGCATTTTGCCACTTGCGAAAGTTGAGTAATGAATATCAAAGGCCGGTCGGCTGCACGTGCGGTCGGCCGGCCTTTCAACCAACTATTATTGTTTTGTGATCTTGTAGGTAGGAGCGTTGAAACTGCTCAGGTCCAGCTCTATCTTGTAGGTGCCGGTCTCGGCCGGTTTGAAGCCGTCCTTGCCGAGTTCAAGAGTGCCGTCGTTGTCCGGGTCGCCGTACTGCCATTTCCAGTCGCCGTCCTCGATCTCAAGCACGAACTTGATGCCCCATTCGATTTTGTTGATGTCGCAGGTGATGGTCCACTTGCGGGTCGCCGTGTCGTAGGTCATGAAGTCGGCGATCTTCCAGTCGTTGAAGTCACCGCTGACGGCGATGTGCTTGACCTGGGTCTCGGCCCAGCTTTTGGCGGTCAGGTCGACAGTGACATAGTTGAGGCCCGGATGGCTGCTCCAGAAGTTCCAGCCGCCCGCCTCGGTTGTCAGCACGTACTGGCCCTCGGAGTCGGCGTGGTAGTCTGTAGCGTCCTCGCCATCGGAAGTAAGGAAGCGGAAGCCACTCTGCTCGTCAGACCAGTCAGGTGACGTGTAGAGGAAGCCCTGGTAGTGGCCTTCGTCACCGGTGACACCGTTTAGAAGAGTGGCTTTGTCAAGTTTGTCGCTCGCTTCCTTTTTGTAGTACCAGGCGTAGAGGTCGGCAGGATAGCTCTCTGGCTGAGGAGCGTCGCCGCCGGACTCGAGAGTCATCTCGAGAGTCTCCACGTTGAATGTCAGGGTGTAGGTGCCTGCGGCTCCGGCGGTGATGTTGCTGGAAGCCTCGCCCTGGGCAAGGCTGAAGCCGCTGCCGGAAGCCACGAAGGTGAACGGCCAGTCGATAGGGGTCGCTGAAGCGTCGGTGCCGACAGTCCTGTCGTACATCGCACCTGTGCCGCCGACCTTGACGGTGGCGTTGGCCTCGGTCGTGGTGAACACTCCGGTCCAGGTCTTGGCTGAAGGGGAGAACTTCATCTTGGCCTCCGCCCCTCCGGTGTTGACCGTCACGGTAGGAAGGGTGACGTGCCACCATTCTCCGAGCTTGGTGTCAAGGAACACGTAGTGGCAGCCAGTAGTGCCGGCGAACCAGCAGTTGCGCCAGTCGGTGTCGCCTTGTTTCTCGACCACGAAGGCGGTCCAGTTGGTGTCTTCTCCCCAGGCGGTCCCGTCGGAAGCCACGAAGTAGAAGTTCTTCCAGCCTGTCGTGGTCACTGCGAAGCCCTCGTAGCGGTCAGGGTTCGAGGACGTGTTGTGCAGGGTGGCGAAGAACTCGCCGGAATCCTTATCCTTCATATTCATAACTCCTGAGTCGCCGATGTAAGGGGTCAGGGTGACGGAGATGGCGTCGCTGTGGACGCTCGTCTTCCCGAGGGTCGTGGTGATGCGGACGTAGACCTTGACGGCGGTCTCCTCGGTCGCTCCGAGCCTCAGCACGATGTTGTTCAGCGCTTCGACGGTGAACTGCGCGGATGACTCGTCGGAGTCGAGTGCGTAGGAATATGCATTCTCGAATGCCTGATCGGCGGCAAAATCGAGGGTGGAGGTGACAAGACCGTCAGGAAGGGCGGCGGACGGGTTGCTAACGGTAGCTCCCGCTCCGGCTGTCCAGTAGAAGGTCATTCCGAGGTTGCTTTTCTCGGAGAGCAGCAGTGTCTTTTCGACCGGATCGGCGGTCAGGCCTGTGGCGGCCTCCGGGTTGGAGACAGTCAGTACCTCGCCGTCCTTGGCGCATGCGGCCATCACCATAGCGGTGATGCCTGCAAGTATATATTTATAGGTTATTCGCATAATTATGAATATGTTAGATTAATACCCAAGTTCAGTGTTGTAGGCTTTGAAGCCAGGGTTGGCGGAAAGTTCGGCCTCAGGGATAGGAAGCACGCAGTACTTCTTGTCCACATCCTTGCCCTCAAGCACGCCGCCCTTCCAGTTCCAGTTGTAGCCGGAAGAATATTTTCCGAAACGGATCAGGTCGGTTCTCCTGACACCTTCCGAGTAGAGTTCCCTGGCTCTCTCGTCGAGGATGAAATCCAGGGTGAGATCACCGGAGGCGATGTCGCCGGAAGCCCCGCCGAAAGCGCGCTCACGCACCAGGTTGACATATTCAAGAGCGGTCTTCTGCGCCCCTGTGCCGCCCCTGAGGGTCGCTTCCGCGGCCATCAGATAGACATCCGCCAGACGGAACATCGGGTAGTCGGTCTCGGCTCCGTTGACGCGGGTGTCGGAGGCCACCTCGCCCTCGTCGGTGAGGTTGGTCCACTTGGTCATCTCCCAGCCCGTGGTCACGTCGTCGTGTTTGCTGATCTCCTTCTCGCGGTCGCGGTACTTGTACTTAGTGTCGCCCGGATCCTCGTAGAAATCCTCCGGAGCCTCGTCGTAGAGCTTCCTGTCGCGGCTGCAGAACATAGCCCTGGAATCCCCGTCTGTGAACAGGTCCACAAGCTGCGGACGCACTCTGAGGCAGTTCCAGTAGGTAGCCACGCCGAAGTCCTCGAGGATGCCGTCGTAGTTGTCGAAACGGCTGGCGCAGACAAGATAGGTGCCGGCTCCCCAGGCCACCGTGTGGGTGGCGTCGCAGGCGAGGGCGAAGATTATTTCATCGGTTCTCTTGTCATTGTCCGCGTTGAAAAGGCTTGAGTAGCTTGGCGCGAGGGTGCTGTAGCCGTCCTCGATGACCTTGTTGCAGGCGGCGATGCAGTCGTTCCACCTCGCGGTGCCGGTGTAGACCTCGGAGTTGAGGTAAAGCCTTGCCAGCAAGGCGTTTGCGGCGCTCCTGGTGAAGTGGCCGTAGTTGCGGGAAGGCAGCGACTCGCCCAGTTCCTTCAACTCGCTCTCGATGTACTCGAACAGCTGCTTGCGGGAATATGTTTCAGGAATATACGAGCCGACCTCGTTGTCTTCGGTGACGAAAGAGGCCACGTTGAAGAAGTCGAGTTCGTGGTAGTAGGCAAGGGCCCTGAGGCCTCTGGCCTCGTCTCTCCAGCCGCGGATCTTCTCCTTGTCGGCCTCGGAGAAGCCGGAGATGGCATCCTCGGAGGAGTTGCGGATGAACTCGTTGGACAGGGAGATTATGTTGTAGATGTGGTAGAACATCGCTGAGACCCAAGGGTCGCCGGCGTTCCACTGCTGGAAGCTCACATCGGTCATCGTCTCGCCGCTGAGCCACACGTCGTCCATAGTGTCGGCTGAACACTCCTGGAACATCGTCAGGCAGCGGGTGTAGTTCTGGTAACGGTCGTCGTCAGCGATGGAGCTGAGGTTGACTATCATCGAGGTGTAGATGCCTGAAAGCACTGACTCATAGTTCTCAACGCTCGTGTAGACATCCTTCGAGGTCGTGTCGGTGTGAGGGTACTGGTCCAGGTCTTTCAGACAGCCGGTCGCAAGGCACATAACCAGCCCCAAAGCGGCCGCGCTTACATATTCATAAATTCTTTTCATTGTTTTCTGGTGTTAGAAGTTCAAGCCGAGACTGAGTGATACGATGCGCGGACGCGGGTAGAACGAGCTGTCGAAGCCGTTCGAGATTTCCGGATCGACGCCGGTGTACTTCGTGAGCGTGAACACGTTCTGCATCAGGAGCGACAACTGCAGGCCGACCTTGTCGCGGATGCGGCCGAAATCGTAGCTGACGGTGAGGTTGTCCATCTTGAGGAAGGAGGCGTTCTCGACGTAATAGTCTGAATAGAACTGCCTTGTGGTGAAGCCGGTCTTCAGGTAGGACGAAGAGAGGTTGCTCAGCTGAGGGGCGCTGTACTTCATCGTCTCCGTGGCGCCGGTGTTCATCGCCATGGCGTTGTAGACGTAGTTGCCGACGTTGGCGCGGAAGGTAGCCGAAGCGGAGAGTTTCTTCCAACGGACGGAGGTGTTCAGGCCGAAGATCCAGTCAGGGGCAGGGGAATGGTAGCAGTAGCGGTCGCTGATGTTGATGACACCGTCGGCGTTGAGGTCGGCGTAGGCACCCTCGATCGGGCGGCCGTCCTCGCCGTAGAGCTGCTTGTAGACGAAGAATGAATATGGTGCCTGGCCTTCGGTCATCACCTGCACGTACTTGCTGTCGACGGTAGGACCGGTCAGGGTCTTGGTCACCTCACCGTTGTCCACAAGGGTCAGGTTGGTGATCTCGACATTCTGCCAGGTGGCGTTGAAGCCGATGTTCCAGGTCCAGTCCTGCGTCTTGACAGGTACGAGGTTGAGGCTGGCCTCCACGCCGGAACTTGACACGTTGCCGACGTTGGTGGTGATCATCTTGCTGAAATTCGTTCCGGCCGGAGCGGGAACGGTGGCGATCAGGTCTTCAGTCTTGCGGGTGTACCAGTCGACGCTTCCCTGGATGCGGTTGTCGAGGAACGCCCAGTCGAGACCGACGTTGAACGACCTGGTGGTCTCCCATTTAAGGTCGGAGACATAGGATGAAGGCAGGTAGGTGTTGATGAAACTGCCGTTCGAACCGATGTACTGATTGTTGGAAGTGCTTGACCAGTAAGTAGGAAGGTAATTGTAGTTGCCGATTCCGTCCTGCTGTCCGGTCACACCGTAGCTGGCTCTGATCTTGAGGTCGTCGACTCCGGCGGCGTTCTTGAGGAAGGACTCTTCGGAGAGTCTCCAGGCGAGGGCCACCGAAGGGAAGGTTCCCCAGCGGGTGTCCTTCGAGAAACGGGAGGTTCCGTCCCTGCGGACCGTGGCGGTGAGCAGGTAGCGGGAGTCGTAGGAATAGTTCAGTCGGGCGTAGTAGGAGATCAGCGCGTGTCGGTTGTCCGTGGCCGTCCAGGCCTGGTTGAGGCTCTCGCCGGCGGCGTTGTAGTTGTCTCCGGCAGGGTA
>CAVJKE010000159.1:0-4893 GCA_963649695.1 bacterium | reverse complement strand
AAGTTTTCCTTCTTTCAATTTTAACCACGCAAAAGTAGTCAAAAATATTCATAAAATCTGTAAGGGGGCACACGTTTGACGTCATGTTATGAATAACTTGGTAGAGAAGAGCCTGCGTTTACCTACTAATTGGTATTGCCAGGTCCTGCATCCGGCCGTATCTTTGCACCCGGATAGTGATTATCGTCACAAACAAGAATCTTTTAAGCCAAATGAAATGAAAGACAGCCCGCGGTCGAGAGACACCGGGCTGTCTTCCGTTTTGCCGGGCCGCTGACAATCAGCACCTTCCTAACCAGGGACGGCATAATTGCCGGGGGATGCCGGGACTGTCCTTGGATGCCGGGCTACAGGATCTTAGCGAGACTGTCGTAGTACTGCTTGCTGACAGGGACCGGGTCGACCCCCTCCCTGGTGAACTCAGTGTAGATGATGCCGTTCTTGCTCTTGCTCAGCACCTTGATGTGGCGGGGATTGACATAGTAGGACTTGTGGCAGCGCACAAGGCCGTGCTTCGCCGCGTCGGCCTCAAGGCTCTTCATAGAGTTGCGCAGCTGGTAGACCTTGACCTTGTCGTTCTCCAGATAGTGGATGTTGATGTAGTTGGAGTCGGCGCTCACGAAGAGGATGGCGGCCGGAGCGATCGTCAGTTTCAGGCGGCCGTGTTCGTCGCAGAACTTCACGAGAGAGTTGTCCTGCGGCTCGCCGGCGTGCTGCAGATCCCGGGTCTTGTTGGTGATCACCCGCAGCAGGATGCAGAGCACATAGGGGTACACGAGCGTCAGCGAGACTATCTTGAAGCAGACCGGCAGGGCCGTGAAATACGGCATTCCCCCGTTCCTGACGTAGAACAGCGACGTGTACAGGGCGAAGAAGAAGGACACCACCAGAGTCTCCCCGAGACACCACACGACATAGTGCCACCATTTGAAGCCGACAAAGCGGTACAGGACGGCGAACACCAGCCTTGTGAGGGCGATCGTGCCGACCATTATGCAGGAGAGCATCAGCAGATGGAAAGTCCAGGACTTTCCGCCCACATCGTAGAATTCGTCGAAGGAGAAAGGCGTGTAGACAAAGCAGAACACGAAGAAAAAGAGCGGCAGAAGAACCGCATACTTGACCTGGTTGCCATAGCCTTTCGAGACTCTCAGAGGTGTGTTCATAAATGAATATCTTAGGGGCGGAGCGGCTGGATTTCATCCCAAAATGCCGAGGGACGAAACGCCGGAAGCCCGGATTTCGTCCCCAATATACGGCAAAAATCCCGCCAAACAAGGGTTTTGTGACATTTTTCGCACCTTTCATAACACATCCTTCGTCACACCATCCTCATTGCCTAATTTTGTCATCGTAACCTCCGGACTCCCCCGCTTCGGGAGAGGACGCAGGGCTAGGAAAAAAGGAGATTTTGAAATGAAAAGCACAGTCAACACTTTTGAATATTCAGTCGCTCCCGAGAACATAGATTTCCAGGGGCTGGCGACCGTGCCGTCAATGTGCGGCAACATCATAAACGCCATCGGCCAGAACATCCGCAAGGAAGGTTGCGGGGTGGACGTGATGAAGGAGGCCGGCTATTCCTGGGTCCTCCTCCGCTCGGCGTTCGAGATCGATGACAGGCCGAGGCTCTACGACCTCTACAACATAAAGGTCTGGCCGGTGAAAGGCGGAGGCCTCACCTACAACAGGTGCGTGACGATCACGGATGACGAAGGCAAGGAGATCGGCCGCGGAGTGACCGAATGGTGCGTTATCGACATCAAGACCCGCAGACCAATCTCTCCGGAACTTGACCTCAGCGACGTCGACATCCCGGCTCCGTGCCGCTCGCCGAGACGGATCGTGGACTTCGAGCCGGAACTCTGCAAGGACAAGGAGATCGGCTACAGCGACTGCGACTTCAACGGCCACCTCAACAACACCCACTACATCGAGATGTTCTACAACATGCTGCCGGACGAGGTCCTGTCAAGCGGTCTGCTGACAAGGATCGACATCAATTTCAGAAAGGAGGTCCACAGAGGTGACAATGTCTCCTTCGGACTCAGGCGCAAGAGCGAGGACGAGTTCCTCTTTGTCGCCAAGACACAGGGGTCGCCTCTCTGCCACGCGTCGCTGCTGACAGCCTGAAGGGGTAAATCCGGCCTTTGAAACAAAGACGGTTCTGGAAACAGAAACACCTCGGAACGGAGAGGCTCTGAAAAACAGGTAAAAGTCTTGAAACGGGATTATCTTGAAAGAAGAGCCTTGGCGTTCTCGACGGCCTCGGGCAGGATGTCACTGCCGCTGAGCATACGGGCTATCTCCATCACCCTTTCCTGGCCGGAGACCTGACGGATCGTCGTCGAGGCCTTGCCAAGCACATCGAACTCTTTCTCGACCACATAGTGGGCGTCGCCCTTGGCGGCCACCTGCGGAAGATGCGTGATGGCGAACACCTGCATGTCGTGTCCCATCCCGCAGATCGTCTTGCCTATCTTGTCGGCTACGCTGCCGGACACTCCGGTGTCGATCTCGTCGAAAATCAGGGTAGGCATATTCACGAACCTCGCCATCATCGCCTTGAGGCAGAGCATCAGGCGCGACATCTCGCCGCCGGAGGCGCATCTGCCGACCTCTTTCGGGTCGGTGCCGGACGCTGAAAAGAGGAACTCGACACCGTCCGAGCCGGTGGCTGAGACCTTGCCGGGAGTCAGTCCGACCTTGAAGACGGCATATTCCATCTCCAGGGCGCGCACAGCATCGGTTATCGCCTTGGCGAAAGGCTCGCAGGCCGCGGCCCTCGCCTTGTGAAGAGCCTCGCAGACCCTTTCAAGGTCCACCTTGGCGGCCGAAAGCAGATTCTCAAGCTCACCCTTGCGGTTCTGAAGGACGGTGGAATCGAAAAGCGACTCCGAAAGAGCGTCCCGTTTGGCGATCAGGTCGGCCACGGACGAGGCCGAATAGTCGCGCAGAAGGTCGTAGAGGGTCGACAGCCTGTCGTCGACGGCATCCAGTCTTTCCTTCGAGACCTCTATGCGGGAGTTCAGCGAAGAGACCTCGTCGAGGATGTCGTCCAGTTCCGTGCGGGCTGATTCGACCCGGCTTGCGAGAGACTCCGACTCAGGAATGAAACGTGAAAGCTTCTCCAGCGACTTCTGGGCCTCCTTCAAAGCCGAGGACAAAGGAAGTATCTCCGCGTCAGGGTCAGAAGGGCTGAACATCTCCTCCACCCCGGTCAAGGCCGATTTGATCTCCTCGGCGTTCGCCAGTTTCTTCTGTTCGGCCTCAAGGCTCTCGACCTCGCCGTCGACCAGCTTCGCGTCCTCAAGACGCTTGTAGCGGGCGGCGATGTACTCCTTCTCCTCGTTCAGGCCGTCAAGCTTCTCACAGACCTCTGAATATTCCTTCTCAAGGGTCTTGAAATACCTGTAGGCCTGCGAACACTCCGACAGAAGGTCCTGTGTCCCGGCGAAATGGTCGAGCATCGAGAGCTGGAAGGTCTTGTCCGAAAGCAGGAGGGTCTGATGCTGGGAATGTATGTCCACAAGACGCGAGGAAATCGCCTGGAGCGTCTGGACATTCACCGGCGAATCGTTGATGAAAGAGCGTGAGCGGCCGGTACGGCTCACCACCCTGCGGATTATCAGTTCACCCTCAGCGGCCTCTACCCCGTTGTCTTCAAGGAGAGAGCGCAGTGTCCGGTCTGACTCAGGAATCTCGAAGACAGCCTCCACGACGCAGTTGGGAGCGCCGCCTCCGATCACGGAAGCGTCAGCCTTGGCGCCGAGAAGCAGCGAAAGAGCCCCGAGAAGGATGGACTTGCCCGCTCCGGTCTGGCCGGAAATAATAATCAGACCCTCTGGAAATTCGACATCCAGAGAGTCTATCAAAACATAATTATTTATCTGAAGGGACCTGAGCATAGCCCCGGAGACTATTCAGCGTCCTGGTTGTCTTCCTTTACAGGGTGTACGGCGATCTCCTCGTCGCTGCCTGTGCCGGCCATTCTGTAGTAGAGGTCACCGTCCTCGAATTCGGAGATGGCGATGAGGTCCGGCTTAGGGAGTTTCTCGTAGTACTTTGAAATCTCTATCTGCTCCCTGTTCTCGAAGACCTCGTCCATAGTGTCGCGGTCCGTGCGGAAGTCTTCCAGTTTCTTGGCCAGCTCCTTCTTCTCGGCGAGGGCTATCTGGTTGGCTCTTTTAGAAAGAAGAACCACTGTCTCGTAGATGTTGCCTGTCGGCTCGGCCAAGTACTTGATGTCCCTTGTGATCGTGTTTGAAGGGACTTTCTTTTTAATGTCCATATTAATAATACACTAGTTACTGATCTGAGAAGGGATTGATTCCCCTCCCTGAATATTATACAAGGGCTATTCTTCGGATTGTTTCAATAATTTTTTTCTGGCCCTCTCGAAATCCTTCTCCTTCGCCTCGAGGTCCTCGTCAGTGCCGGTGTAGCGGCCGAGGTACTTCTGGGCGCGGCGGTAAAGGACATCCAGTTCCTTCCTGTACTCCGAATCCGGATTCTCTCCGATGAAGTTGTAGTAGTCGTCGACGAAGGTCAGGAAACGCTCCTTCTGCTTGGACTCGACGCTCATGTTGGCGTACTTGTAGGAGGATTTGGCGAGGTAGTAGAGGATGTCCTCGCGGTAGATGTTCTCCGCGTCGTCCTTGAGCACGTTCTTGAACGCCACGTGGGCGGCCTTGTAGTCCTCCATCTTGTAGTAAAGCCTGGCGTTCTCGTAGGCCTTCTTGTCAAGCCTGTCGTTGAGTTCCTTGAGCATCTTCTGGCAGATCGCCGTGTGGGTGTTGCCCGGGTTCTCGGCGAGGTACTGTGTGATGACGCTGATCGCGTTGTGGGTCGGGACCTGGTCCAGTTCGTAGCGCAGGGTCGAACTGTAGAGGC
>CAVJKE010000158.1:0-4909 GCA_963649695.1 bacterium | reverse complement strand
CGTTAATGTTGTACTCCGCGTCGTCGGCGTTGGAGATGTCCTTGAGGAAGACTGTCGGAGAACTGAGGTTCTCGATCATCGCAGCGAAGGCAGCGTCCAGAAGGTCGAGCATCCTGTCAAGTTTCTTGATTATCTCCCCGTCGAAGGTCTTGCCGTGGTCGAGGGCCCGTTTCATCATCCTGCCGATGGCCTCGCCGGAGTCGCCGAGGCTCTCGAGTTCGCCGATGATCTTGTACATCGACTTGATCCTCAACGCGGATTCGGCGCTGATGTCGCCCTTGGACACCTCATTGAGGTAGGAAGCGATCTCGTACTCTATCTTGTCGGTGATGGTTTCGTACTTCACAAGTTTCTCGTTGACAGGCTCAAGGCTCTCCTTCGTCTTGGCCGCGACGGCCGACCTGATGAAATCGACCTCCCTGCGGCAGATCTCTGCGAAATGGATGATCTCCTGCTTCGCCTCGTCAAGCGAAAGTTCGGCTGTGGAAAGAGGTCCTCCCTGGATGAATTTGAGGCGGTAGACCTCCTCCTCGCCCTTAGGCGTAGGGATGATCTTGTTGACGGCCGCCACGAGCTTCGGAATGAACCAGACAAGAATCAGGGTCGTGGTGACGTTGAACACAGAGTGCAGGATACATATTCCGTAAAGCATCGAATTCTGCTGCTCCGGTGTGAAACCGCCCGAGACTCCGCCGACCTGGTCGAAGAGGGTGACAGGGTCGAGCAGGCCGAAGGACATCGTCAGCGCGCTGATGATTTTCAGGAGCGGATGGAAGAAGATCAGGGCCAGCAGCACTCCGATGACGTTGAAGAGGGTGTTGACGATCGCGGCGCGCTTCGCCGAATAGTTCGCCACGGCGGCGGCTATGTTGGCTGTGATGGTGGTACCGATGTTGGCTCCGAGCACCATCGCGGCGGCCATCTCGAAATTGATCCAGCCGTTGGCCACGAACACCATCGTGAGGGCCAGGGAGGCGCTGGAGGCCTGCACTATCATAGTTATGATGGCTCCCAGCAGGGTGAAGATGATCACCGAGAAGAAGCCGTAGCTTGTCAGATTCTGGACAGCCGAAAGGGCCTCAGGGTACTGGTTCAGGTCAGGCACGGAGTCCTTCATCGTCGCAAGACCGATCAGCAGGAAGGAGAAACCGATGATGAACTCGCCTATGTTGCGGTTACGGTTGCTCTTGAGGGTCATCATGAAGAAGCCCACGGCGATGAACGGGATGGCGAGAGCGCCGATGTCGTAGCTGAAGCCGAAGAGGGAGATGAGCCAGGCGGTGAGCGTCGTTCCGATGTTCGCTCCCATGATCACTCCGATGGCGTTGCCAAGGGCCAGAAGGCCTGCGTTCACCATGCTCACGACCATCACGGTCGTGCCGCTGGAAGACTGGATGAGGGCCGTGACCACGATACCGGTGATGATACCTTTGAAGGTCGTCGAAGTCATCGAGGCCAGGAATGATCTGAGCTTGTCACCGGCCGCTTTCTGAAGTCCCTCGCTCATCATCGTCATTCCGTAAAGGAACATAGCCATCGCTCCGAGCAAGGTCAGGGTCTGTAAAAGAATCTGCATCTGGTTCAAAAATGAATATTCCCCACAAATTTAGAAAAAAAACATCAATGATTCACTCAACTTTGACAATTGCAGACTATCTTAGTGGTCGATAACGCTCAACACTATGGATAGTTTTTCAAGAACATCCTTCGGAAGGATGACCAGGATAATGAAATGCTGCCTCGCGGCTCTGGCGTTCACGCTTGCCGGGACAGACGCGGCGGCGCAGTTCTCGGAAGCCGGAAACGACCCCGCCAAAGTAAGGTGGAGCCGGATGGACACCCCGGATTTCCGGCTGATATATCCAAGAGGAAGCGATTCATTGGCAAGAGTTTACGGAATCAGTCTTGAAAATGCAAGGTCACTGGTGGCGAGGTCTTCTGGCTTCTACATCGGCGAAAGCTACCGCTCGAAGATGCCTGTCGTGCTTCACAACTACTACGTCGTCCCTAACGCGAGCGTGGCCTGGGCGCCGAAGCGGATGGACATATTCACCGTCCTCGACCCTTACTCCCCCACCCCGATGCCTTGGGCGACTCACCTTGCCATCCACGAAGGCCGCCACGCCGCACAGATGCAGTTCGGAGCCTCAGGAGACCTGAAAATCCTGCACTGGCTGACGGGCGAGATGTTCGCCGGAGCGATGGCGGGCATATTCCCTGGACCGGCCCTTCTCGAAGGGGACGCCGTGGTGGCGGAGACCGCGCTGACACGCACGGGACGGGGCAGGCAGGCGGGTTTTCTTGAATATATGATGCCGGCCTTCGACTGCGGCGACTGGCGCGACTGGTACAGATGGATCTACGGTTCCGACAAACTCTACACGCCTGACCACTACAGGGCCGGGTATATGATGGTGGCGGGAGCGAGGGTCTTCTTCAACGACCCGATGTTCATGCAGCGCTACCTCACCTCGGCGGCGGACAGATTCCGTGTCGGCAACCTTCAGAAAACGCTCAAAGAGGCCAGCGGAATGAACCTCAAGGAGGCCTACAGAACCATCCAGGAGGGTTTCCACGGAATCTGGACGGAAGAAGCGGCGGCGAGAGGACCTTTCATGCTGGCGGTCCAGGTGAGCGGGAAGCCACGGATGCATTCTGAATATGCCGGCGGCGTCGCCATCGACGGTTCAGGAATATTCTCACAGAAGAAAGGTATGGCTGCGGCCGGCAGTCTCGTGAAAATAGACCTTGACGGTAACGAGAAGAGAATCAGGTCTTTCGCCTCCTACACCAGCGACCTGATGCCCGACGCTGACGGCAAAAGGATCTACTGGTCCGAGTCAGTGGGAGGGCTGCGGTGGACTCTTGGAGGCAATTCCAGGATACGCTATGTCGAGACCTCAAAACCGTCCAAGGTCCACGACCTGACCCGGAGCGGCAGATACTTCAATCCGGCCCCGTCACCCGACGGAAAGAGCGTGGCCGTCACTGAATATCCAGCCGGAGGCGGTTCGAGAATATGTCTGCTTAGCCCTGAGGACGGTTCTGTCACAAAGGTTTACGATGCTCACGACTCCCTGCAGTTCACGGAAACCGTCTGGGTCGGAGAAAGACTTTTCGCCGCCGGACTCTCCAACGAAGGAATAGGAATCTATGAAGTCAAGGAAGAAGACGGCAAGACTGTCCTGCAGACTTTGACAGCCCCTCTGCCGGTGACTGTAGGCCACCTGAGGACGGACAGCCGCGGCGACGGACCTGCGATCACCTTCCTCTGCGACAGGACAGGAGTCACGGAATTATATTCATTGAACACTGAAAGCAGGACCGTGAGGCAGATGACGGCGACAAGGTACGGAATCGACGACCCTTTCTTCAACAGCAAGGGTGACACTCTGTACTACAGTTCGCTGGCCCCGTCCGACAACCCGTCGGCCTACAGACAGGGAAAGATGCTGTACGCCACAGCGACGAGCGATCTCCCCGTGCGGGAAGTCGATTTTGAGGACATCCACAGATACCCTGTGGCAGAGGCGCTTACAGACCAGGAGAACGCCCTCGCCCTGTTTGATCAGGCGGCCACGAAGGAGAATGAGAATCTTTTCACGGAACCGAAAAGATATTCAAAAATAAGATTCCCGCACATCCACTCCTGGGCTCCGGCCTATTTCAACTATGACAACGTGTCTTCGCTGAGCGGTGACGAGTACTACGAGACGGCTTCGTTCGGCGCCACGGCCATGTTCCAGAATCTTTTCAGCACAGGCAGCGGAATGATCGGGTACAATGCCCACACCGATCCTTACAACTCCGGGGAAACCCGGCATTCAGGGCATTTCCAGTACACTTTCACCGGCCTTTTCCCGGCCTTTGAACTCTCCGCCGACTTCAACGACAGGTCATCGATGAAGATCCAGAGAAGCCAGCAGCAGAAAGGTTCCGACTACAGGGTGCGCAATGTTGGGACGCTCACCGACAATCCGTATTTCAGCGGCACGGCGAGGGTTTACATCCCGCTGAATTTCTCCTCCGGAGGTCTGAGACGGGGACTCATTCCGCAGGTCAAGTACAGATTCACAAACGACACCTTCAACGACCGCATACTTCTCTACAGGGTCGTTAAGAGAACCGACGGAAAAGATGTCGGCAAGACCTACAACTACATAGGCAAGGACAACGAACACTTCCTCCAGACGCTTGATTTCTCGGTCAGGGGCTACATCCTGCGGTCCACCGCCGAGGCCCAGGTCTGGCCTTCGCTCGGCATCGGAGCCGAAGCCGGTGTACACACGCGGCCGGGACTTTCCGAGATATTCAGCAACACAGCCTACATCTACGCCTACGGCTACCTTCCTGGTTTCACGGCAAGGCAAGGCCTCAAGCTGACGGCTTCGGCGGAATTCAGCCTTGGCAACGGCAGCATGCTCAGCACTCCGGAAGGGTCTCTTTCCCCTGTCCCGAGAGGATTCACCGGCACGAATCTGAAATCGATTCTGAACACCTGCTCCGGCCAGAGATTCAAGCTCACGGCCGACTATGCCATTCCTCTGGTCGATGTCGACTGGACTTTCCTCAGCCCTGTGGCCTACATCAAGAACTTTGTTCTGACTCCGTTCGCCGACTGGTCCTGCCAGTCCTTCGACTGGAACGATGTGCTGCACTACAATCCGGGCGGGGTGAAGAGGGAGAATCTGTTCAGCGTCGGAGCTGACCTCACCGTCAATCTCGGCAACTTCTTCTGGCTGCCGTACGACACCGAGATCGGAATCCGTTACGCCCGCAATTTCTGGGGGAACATCGACCTGTTCAACATCTCTGGACTCAACGCCAACTACATCGGCTGCATCTTCACGGTCGACCTTTAGGGATGCCCTGAAAACAGGCTCAAGCAAGTGGGCAGGGACGGGAACTT
>CAVJKE010000157.1:0-4937 GCA_963649695.1 bacterium | reverse complement strand
CATCTGTACCGTGCACTCCGGCGACCTCTATGACGAGACCAAGGTGAACACAACATATTCACGTCTCGCCGCTCTCAAGCTGTTCAGCGGAGTGAACGTCGCCCTGAATCCGAGGGACACTTCTGTCGTGGACTGCGGCATAACGCTGACCCGCTCCAGGATGCAGGGGTTCAAGGTCAACCTCGAGAGTTCGACGAACTCGACCGGGCTTGTGGGCATCTCGCCGCAGCTCAGCTACTACCACAAGAACATCTTCCACGGCGGGCAGTGGCTTAATCTGAGTTTCCTGGGGAACTTCCAGTTCAAGTTCAACGACAGAAGCGTGAAATCCAACGAGTTCGGAGTCTCCGCCGGGATAAGTTTCCCTGAGTTTCTCGGTCTTCCGAACACTTTGTTCAGCGGACCGTCGCTTCCGCACACGGAGATCAACGCTTCCTACAACTTCCAGAGCCGTCCGGAATACACCAGGAACATGATCTCGACATCCTTCGGTTACTCCGGCTCGCTGAAGGGCGGGAAACTTCTCTACCAGTTCTTCCCGCTCCAGGCCAAGATCGTGAGGCTGACCGACCTGGACGAGTCGTTCTACAAGACGATGACCGGCAATCCGTTCCTGAGGGACGCCTACCAGAACCACTTCGACGTCGGCTCGGGCGTCTCGCTCTACTACACCACGAACGCGGCCTCGTCTCCGAAAGTCTCCTACAGTTACGCAAGACTCCAGCTGGACGCTTCCGGCAATGTGATAAGCCTGCTGAACAAGGCGATGAGGCAGGATGAATATGGTTCCAGACTGATCTGGAACACTCCATATTCACAGTACGTAAGGACCGAACTGACACTCGGCCGCACCATAGTGTTCGGGAAGAACGAGCGGCAGGCATTGGCTATGAGGCTGTTGGGCGGAGTGGGCTACGCTTACGGCAACTCCACCACGCTGCCTTTCGAGAAACAGTTCTACAGCGGCGGCGCCAACAGCATGAGAGGCTGGCAGGCCAGGGCTTTGGGTCCGGGCAACTCCAAGGCCGACACGACCTTCGTCATCCCGAGCCAGACCGGCGACCTGAAGATGGAGGCCAATCTCGAGTACAGGTTTCCGCTGTTCTGGAAACTCCGCGGGGCCGTGTTCTGCGATGTCGGCAACATCTGGACTCTCAAAGAGACCGAGACCGACGGCGGAGTCAGCACCCGTTTCAACCTTGAGAATTTCGCAGAGAGCCTCGCGGCTTCCTGGGGGACAGGCCTGCGCATAGACCTTAACTTCCTGATCCTCCGCCTTGACCTCGGCATGAAGCTCTACGACCCTTCCCTCGACGCGGACCGCTGGCGCGGCCCTTCCGACTGGCTCCGCCGCAACGGCTATTCCGTCCACTTCGGCGTCGGCTACCCGTTCTAGCCAGGACAGGCTATTTCAGCTCGAGGGCGCAGACGTTCTCGACGTGCTGGGTGTGGGGGAACATGTCCACCGGCTGGACGGCGGTGATGCGGTACTTCTGAGAAAGAATCGCCAGATCCCTGGCCTGCGAGGCCGGATTGCAGCTCACGTAGACCATCCGCTTCGGCTCGGCGTCAAGGATGACCTTCGCCACGTCCGGATGGATCCCGGCTCTAGGAGGATCGAGAATGATGACGTCAGGCCGGCCGTGGGCGGCTATGAAATCAGCTTTGAGGATGTCCTTCATGTCACCGGCGAAGAATTCGCAGTTGGTGATCCCGTTGCCGGCGGCGTTGACCTTGGCGTCCTCGATGGCTTCAGGGACATATTCAATGCCTATCACTTTGGAAGCCCTGCCGGAGACGAACTGGGCGATCGTGCCTGTGCCGGTGTAGAGGTCGTAGACGGTCTCGCCGCCTGTCAGCCCAGCGAAATCGCGGGCCACGGTGTAGAGTTTCAGCGCCTGCGCGGAATTGGTCTGGTAGAAAGATTTCGGACCGATGTGGAAAGTCAGCCCCTCCATCGTCTCACGGATGGTAGGCGAGCCTTTGTAGAGGATGCATTCCTGGTCTCCGATAGAATCGTTCAACTTATTGTTGATAACGTAGTAAAGCGAAGTGATTTGAGGAAACGCTTCAGCGATGGCGTCAAGCATTTTCTCCCTGTCCTCGCGGCATTCATAGAAGAAGCACATTATGACCATCAGGTCACCGGTGTCGGTGGTGCGGATGAACATATTCCTGACATAGCCCACATTCTGGCGGATGTCGAAGAAGTCCAGCCCGTTCCTGACGGCGTAGTCCTTGATGAAGAGCCTGATGTCGTTGGACGGATTCTTCTGCAGGTAGCAGTGCTTGATGTCCAGCACCTTGTCGAAGAATTTTCCCACGTGGAACCCAAGCCCGACACGGTCGGCAGGCTCTACACGTTCAGGATCCTCGTCCTTCAGCAGCCAGCGCTTCGACGAGAACGTGAATTCCAGCTTGTTACGGTAGTATTGCGTGTTGTCGGAAGGCAGGGTAGGACGAATCTCAGGGACTTCCAGATGACCGATTCTGACCAGCTGGTCATAGACCTGCTGACGCTTGGCCTCAAGCTGCAGCCGATAGGGGAGAGGCTGCCATTTGCAGCCGCCGCAGACCCCGAAATGCTGGCAGAACGGCTCGAGCCTGTCAGGGGAGGGAGTGATTATCCTCTCCACGAAACCCTCGTAGTAGTTCTTGCTCTTCTTCGTGACGCGGATGTCGACCACGTCCCCCGGTACGGCGAAAGGCACAAAGACCACGACCCCGTTCCAATGCGTAAGCGCCTTTCCTTCAGCGGCGCAGGCCTCTATCGTCACATTCTCCAAAAGGAGATCTACTCTCTTTCTTCCCATTTATGAATATGCTGGTGTGTTTTTCTGTGAATATCCTTACTTGTCGAACTCGTGGAACAGCGACTGGGAGACGTTGATCATGAAGTCGCCCATTGCCTCGAGTTCCTCAAGCATGTCAAGGTAGTAATTGATGGCCAGGAAGTTGTCCGCCGCCTTCTCGATCTGGATCACTCCTTCGTCACGGAGAGTGTCCCTCGTGGCGTTGATGTCGTCTTCCGCTTTGTAGGCGTTGTCGATGTCCTTCAGACCGCCGTCGACCGCCGCCTGCAGATTGGCCACCATCACGTCGAAAGCGTGGTCGACCTTGTCCACTAGGATATTCAGTTTCCTGACCGCCTCGCCGTCGAAACTTAACTTGTGCAGACGGAGGCGGTTGAGGATGCGGCTGATGTTCTCGCAGCTGTCGCCGAGGCTCTCCAGCTCGCTGATCACGCGGTAGATGATCTTCACCTCGCCGGCCTCTATGTCGTTCATAGACTCGGACGTTATGCTGTTCAGGTAGGCCGCGATCTCATATTCAAATTTGTCGGTAACCTCCTCGCATTTGACAAGTCTGCTGCGGTATTCCTCGAATTTGTCCGCATCCGTTTCGTTCAGGGCCAGTTTGACGTTGGAGTAGCCGTCCTTGGCCGTCACCGCGAAATTGATGGTCTCTTTGAAAGCCTGCTCGATCGAGATGGAAGGAGTGCCGATGATTCTGCCGCTGCCGATGTATTTGAGCTGGAATTCGCTCTTGTCGGTTTCATCATCGCTGACGGCTTTAGTCAGGAGACTCGCGAAAGGCTTTCTGAACCAGACGATTATGATAGTGGAAATCGTGTTGAACAAGGTGTGCGAGCAGGCTACTCCGATGACAGCTGTCATCGCTTCGCCAAGGCCGAAAACAGAGGCGATGGCAAGGTTGGCCTTCACGAACAAGTTGAAGAAAATCAAGATGATGACCGCTCCGGCCACATTGAAGACCGTGTGGGCGAAGGCGGTCCTGCGGGCCTGCACGCCGGCCTTTCCGGCGGCGATGTTGGCTCCGACCGTGGTGCCGATGTTCTCACCGAAGACCATAGCCACAGCCATAGGGAACGGAATCCAGCCGAGGTAGGCGAGTACCATAGTAAGCGCCACGGTGACGCTTGAGGACTGGAATATGAAGGTGATAACGATGCCTATAAGAAGGTAGACAAGCACTGACCAGAAGCCGTGGGAGGCGAGGGAGGCGAGCGCTCCTGTGAAGCCGGCGGCCGAATCTATTGACGGTATCGAGGACTTCACGTAGATGATTCCGATAAGGATAAGTGACAGTCCCAGAATGGCTTGGCCGATGTTTTTGACCAGTGACCTCTTCAGGAGCGTCATCACGAAACCGACACCCAGAAGAGTGAACGCAAGTGCGGTCGTCCAGTTGAGGAAGGCCGTGGCGGCCACGATCCACGCCGTGATGGTCGTTCCGATGTTCGCGCCCATGATCACGCATATTCCTTGCTGGAGCGACAGGGTGGCGACGCTCACGAGTCCGGCCACGAGGATGGTCGTGGCGCTGGAGGACTGCACGAGGGCCGTGATTCCCGCACCTGAAAGAATCTGTTTGCAAGGAGACGAGGAGGCCATCCATTTCTCGAAACGCCTCAGTCTGTCGCCGAAAGACTTCTGGATTCCGGAGCTGAGCATCTCAAGACCGAAGATGAAGAGAGCCATCGCGCCCAGAAGGGTCAAAATCTGTAAAATCATAGCAGTGTAGTGTTTACTGTCATCCAACTTAACATAATCCCAATTGTGTAACAAAAGACGCAATAGGGGAAAGAGCCAAAAATTTCACTAAATTACAAAAATTAGAAATACCCTCAAAAAAATAGTTTGGATGATATCTTGGATATCCTCGGACCATATGTTCCGCTAAATCCGTATATTCGCGTATGCGGTCGGCAAGGAAGAATTTTTATGGATTTATCCATTGGAATCTCCGAGATTTTCAAGACAGGATTTTTCAAGAGATTTTCCAGCCTTCCAGGACCGTGCATTTCATGGGAAAAATGCGGAAAATGACGCTTAACACAAATGTTATGGCATTTAACATCGATGTTTTAAGCATTTATTTGATGAATATTACAAAGAAATGAGCGGAAATATCAC
>CAVJKE010000156.1:0-4951 GCA_963649695.1 bacterium | reverse complement strand
CAACATATTCGACATCTGGTTCATCAAACCAAAGTATAATTAATATAAGAAACAACATAAAAACCATGAAAAGGATTTCAGTAGTACTGTTAACTCTCTTGGCTGCAGGTTTTGCAACCAATGTCTCAGCTCAAGGAAAGTATGGCGCCGACAGCGCTGAATGCATCAAGTATCTGTCTTACTATCAGGAGTATTACAAGCAGAAGAACTACACGGAGGCTCTTCCTAACTGGAGAACCGCCTTCCGTCTCTGCCCTCCTACGGCCAGCCAGAATATGCTTCTTAACGGTATGACTCTTCTTGGAAAGGAAATCATAAAGGAGAAGGACCAGGCCAAGCGCTCTGCGATGATCGACACCGTGCTTACCCTCAATGACCTCCGCGCCCAGTACTATCCTAAGTTCGCCGTGGCCGCCTACAACTCCAAGGGTCAGTACATCACACAGTATTTCAAAGACCCGGCTGATGTCTACGAGAAGCTGGGCAAGGTGATCGAGATCAATCAGGAGAAGACGAAGCCAAGCCTTCTTCTTCTCAATCTCAACGCCGCCATCGAACTTTATAAGAGCGACAAACTTGGCGCCGAGGACGTGATCAACGCCTATCAGAACTCTATCGCCCTGCTTGATAAAGCTCCTCAGAGCGATGACATCGCCAAGGTAAGGTCCGACATAGAAGGTCTCTTCATCGGCAGCCAGGTAGCCAGCTGCGACAACCTTATCGCCCTGTTCACCCCGCGTTACGAAGCCAATCCAGACGACCTCGACCTCATCAAGAACATCGTTAAGATGCTCGGTTCGACCGACGGTTGCCAGAACAACGACCTCTTCCTGAACGCTGTCACCAAGCTTCACAAGAGCGAGCCTTCATATTCATCGGCTTACTATCTCTACAAGCTGCATTCAGCCAAGGACGAGACGGCTCTTGCCACTCAGTACTTCGAGGAGGCTGTCTCTCTTTGTACTGATTCCGACACCAAGGCCAGCTACCTTATCGAGCTCGCAACCTACTGCATCAAGAACGGTGCGAACGTGAAGGCTTCTGAATATGGCCGCCAGGCCGCCGAAATCAATCCGGAATACCAGGGCAAGTCATATTACTTCACAGGTATCGCCTGGGCTTCTGTAAAGTGCTCCGGCAACGAGATCGAGCAGCGCGCCAAATACTGGGTGGCTGTGGATTATATGCAGAAGGCCAAGAACGCCGATCCTTCACTTGCTGAAGACTGCAACAGGATGATTTCGTCCTACAGCGTTTACTATCCTCAGAAGGCCGACGCCTTTATGTACGATGTCGTTGACGGCAATTCTTACAAAGTGAACTGCGGAGGAATGAGCGCCACGACGACCGTCAGGACTCAGAAGTAGTTTCCGCTTGAAACGGACCTTACATACGCTTATTATGATTGCAACCGCGTCAGCGGTTGCTTTCATCGTATATTCCTGTAAAGGAAAACTGTCTGAAGCAGAGCATCTTGACCTGAAGGAAACCCCGATACAGACTGTCGATGACATGTACGTGGTACAGACCAAGAACGGGGGAGTCGAGATGAGGGTGGAGGCTTCGAAGATGGAGAGGTACGACAACGACACCAGCTCCTACGAACTCTTTCCGGAGGGACTCCACGCCTACATCTACACCGAAGGTGATATGCTTGAGACGATCCTGCACTCCAACAACGCGAAGCATTTCAAGAGCAAGAAGACCAACGACGAGTACTGGTCGGCCTTCGGCGACGTGGTGGTGCAGAATGTCATCAATCAGCAGACTCTTGAGACCGACACCCTCTACTGGGACCAGGCCAACCAGGAGATTTACACGGACTGCTATGTGAGGATGTTCTCCAATGACGGCTTCCTTCAGGGTTTCGGGATGCGGTCTGATGAAAAGGCCCGCAACGCGAGGATATTCAGAGCTTTCAACAGCGACTTGGTGGTGGTTCAGGATTCCACTAAAGTAATCATAGATTCAGTGAATTTCATAGGCCCGTTGCTGCCTGAAAAACATTGAACAGACCGCCACGGAGCGGCCTCAGGTCACATTTAAGTTAAATTATGCGGCCTTGTTAATGGTTAATTGAATTAAAATCACTATCTTCGCACCCCAGTACCTATTTTTTGGAATTGTAAAAACGTAATACACAATGGCGATTCTTCAAAAAACTCGCGAAAAGGCCGGCATGGCGGTGTCAATCATCATCGCCTTGGCCCTTTTGTCGTTCATTATTGACCCGCAGACTCTCGAGACCGCGTTCAACGCGATGTCCTCCAAGAACGATGTGGGTATGATCAACGGTAAGACAGTCTCTTATCTTGATTTCCAGCAGGATGTTGAAAAGTATTCAACAATCAACGAGATTCTGACAAACTCCACCTCTCAGAACGAGCAGCAGCAGGAGAGCATCCGCAACCAGGCTTGGCAGAGTCTTCTTGACAGATATCTCTTCGTCAAGAACGCAAAGGCCGCCGGAATCAATGTCGGTGAGGATGAGATGAAGGAACTTCTCGCCGGTGACATGATCTCCCCGCTGATTTCCCAGAATCCTGCCTTTATGGACGAGAACGGCAACTTTTCCAAGGATGCTCTTCAGAACCTTGTGAACAGCATCCCTCAGGACCAGTCCGGAAGGCTGAAAGAGTACTGGAGCTATCTTCAGAACACAATCAACACCCAGCAGTACTATTCAAAGTACTACTCTCTCTTCTCCCAGAGCGATGTCCAGAATCCTCTGATGCTCAAGAGAAGCATAGCTGAGAACAACAACACGACCAAGGTTGACTTCGTTATGGTTCCTAACTACGGAGTGGACACCACTGTCAAGGTTTCCTCAGACGAGATCAAGAAGTACTACGACAGCCACAAGAAGATGTTCAAGCAGAACGCTTCAAGGGACATGGAATATGTTGTCTTCGAGGTCAAGCCTTCTACTTCCGACATCGAAGCCACAGCAGCCGCGATGAACAAGGTTTACGACGAGTTCTCCACGACCGAGAATGTCAAGTCTTTCATCGCAAGGAACTCTGAAAGAAACTACAACGAGTACTGGTACAAGGCCGGTGAACTCTCCACCGTCAACAAGGAAATCAGTGATTTCGTCGATGCGAACACCACTGGTACATCCACTGTCGTTTCTGACAACAACGTGTTTTATGCAGCCAGAGTGGTGGCTACCGCCCAGATTCCTGACTCAGCTTATGTGAAGCACATCCTTCTCCAGGGTACCGACGCCGCCAAGGCCGACAGCCTTCTCGGTGTGATCGCCGGTGGCGAGACATTCTCAAATGTCGCCTCCGCCTATTCAGCTGACAAGAATTCTGCCGACGAGGGTGAACTTGGAAACATCGGCTGGATGACCCAGAACTATATGATCCCAGGATTCGAGTCCATCTTCACGGCCCAGACCGGAAAGCCTTACACCATCAAGACCCAGTATGGCACCCACATCGTGGTTGTTTCCAAGAAGTCCGCTCCTGTCACGAAGAAGCAGGTGGCCATCCTTGAGAAGACAGCTCTTCCAAGCGGTGAGACATTCAACAGCTACTATGCCCAGGCCACCAGGTTCTCCAAGCTTGCTGCCGGCAAGTACAACAACTACAAGGCCGCCGCTGACTCTATGGGTGTCTACTCACATCCTTTGAGAATCACTGAGGCCACTTCCACCTACGGCACCATCGCCCAGGCCAAGGAAGTCACCAGATGGGTGTTCGACAACAAGGTCGGCAAGGTTTCCGACATCATGACCATCAACAACAACTATCTGTTCATCGCCGCCGTCACCGGTATCCACAAGGAAGGTGTGGCCAAGATCGAGGAGGTAAAGGATGGTATCCGTCAGACTCTCTATGCCGAGAAGGCCGCCGAGAAGGCCGCTGCTGACATCGCTCAGAAGATCAAGGGCCTGAATGACCTCCAGACCATCGCCGACACTCTCCACACTTCTGTAAGCACAGATGTCGACGTGAGGTTCGCTTCACTCAACAGCCAGGGTCTCGACCCTAAGTTCATCGGCGTGGCCAGCGTCGCTCCTGAAGGAAAGATTTGCGGTCCTGTCGCAGGAACCGTCGGAACCTACATCTTCAAGGTCAATTCACGCGAGGCCGAGTCATTCTACACTGAGGATGACGCCAAGGCTTACACAGCCCAGGTCAACAACTACAATTGCCGTATGATCCTTCCTGTGATGATGCAGGATGCGGATGTGAAGGACAACAGAGCCCGCTTCTATTAGCAGACTGGGTTTTACGAATATTTAAAAAGACTGACGGAACCCCGCCAGTCTTTTTTTTATTTCCGGATATTCAAAAAAAATATTCTTGATTACCCAAAATTTTTCCAAATTTGTGAATCTAATTGGTGATATGCCACGCCGTCCCGATCTTTTCACTGTCAAACCAGATGCTTCTTGTCAATTGCATAAGCAATTGCATAAAGAAATCTTCCGAATCCGATTTTGTCAAGACGAGCAATGACAGGAAGCTGCCTCCCTCACGGCAGAAATATACCCTTCTCGCATGTCCATATTCACTGAACAGAGTCTTAGACCTGTCCGAAATTTTAACGAATATCGTTTTGGAAAGGTCGATGTCGTAGTAATAGATTCTATCAGCATTGCAGGTTTTCTTGACCCAAGCACCTGAGAGGCAGTTCAACCGGTCTGTAACAAGAAACGGTATGTCATAGCTCTTGACTTTGCTTTGAATTTTGTCCAAGGTGGCAATCTCTTTTGTGGCGAACCTCAATGGGCTTAGGATATTGTCGCTCTTCCCTTCTGTCAACAGGGTGGGCAAGACCTCACGATACATTATCAGACAATCATTCTCTGGATTCATCATATAGCATCCGAACGCATCCAGCGGTTGTTTATCCTCCGTCATCCAGAAACAATCGGATTCTTCGACTTTATTGAAACCTTCAGGCACGATGGCCTTGATTCCTGTCCTCTCATAGATTC
>CAVJKE010000155.1:0-4969 GCA_963649695.1 bacterium | reverse complement strand
GAACGATCCTGGTCTGCACAATTCTGAATATGTCACCCCTGACCGAGTTGTCGCTTCCCTTACCCACAGCGACAAGTCCGGCAACCACTTCAGCTTCATCTACGAGGCCTGGAGGGGCGGTTACAACTATTCTTATATGACTGTCAACGACATCAACGGTGACGGTTACAACTACGACGCTATCTACATCCCTACGGATGCCGAGGTGGCCAACAAGGAGTTCCGCTTCGTTTCCGAAGACGACCGCGACCGCTTTATGGACTATGTCCACAATGATAAGTACCTGAGCAAGAACCAGGGCAAGTATGCCGAAGCTTACAGCGTTTACTCTCCTTGGGTCCACAGGATCGACTTCAGCTACAAGCACGACTTCAAGGTCAACATCGGCAAGAGCAGCAATGTCCTCCAGCTCAGCTTTGACATTAAGAACCTTCTCAACCTCTTCAATTCCAAGTGGGGTGTCAGCAAGTATATGAACCCGGATCTCGGTGAGGGCCGTATCCTCAAGTACGAGGGTGTTGACAACGAAGGCTACGCCACGTTCTCGACTCCTGCGGCTTACAGCGGAAGCACACAGACCTTCGTGCCTTACACTGCAATCGGCCAGTGCTGGTATGCTTCGGTTGGTATCAAGTATATGTTCAACTAATTAATGTCAGGAAGTATATGAAACTCAAACATATTTTCACAGCCCTTGTGGCCTGTCTTTCGCTTGCAGTCGGCTGCGAAGATGACATCGTGCGCTATCTTGACGAAGTCAAGGTGTCGTCCTCTTACATCGCAATCCCTGCGGCCGGCGGTTCTCAGACCATTACGGTCAACGCGGTCGATGAATGGTCTTTCAGCGACATCCCTGCCTGGCTCACGGTTACTCCTGCTTCAGGAACCGCCGGTGAGACAGAAGTCACCTTCAAGGCTGAAGCCGCGACTTCAACCAATGAAGCGACGCTCCACCTCAACTGCGCCGAAGTGTCCCAGATCATCAATGTCCTCCAGATGACGGAGAAGACGGAACTTCCGATTTCCTCCTGCGCTACTGTCAATGCCGGCGAAGACGGCGTTACCTACCGCATCAAGGGCACTGTTACCAAGATCGCCAACACCACCTATGGCAATATGTACATCGATGACGGCACCGGCGAGGTGTATGTCTACGGTACTCTCGACGCCACCGGAGCTGAGAAGAACTTCTCAAGCCTCGGAATCGAGGTCGGCGACATCGTTACCGTTGAAGGCCCTAAGAAGACCTACAGCGGCACTATCGAACTGGTCAACGTCACAGTCATCTCCATTGAGAAGTCCCTTATCAAGGTTGACTCAGTTTCCGTCACATCTGCTCTCCCTCTCGATGGCGGTGAGTTCAAGGCCTACCTCACCTGCAAGGGCGAAGGCGTGACAGTTACCGTCCCTGACGATGCCAAATCCTGGCTTTCCGTCACCGGCATCGAGACCAGCGGCACCAACGCGACCATAACCTTCACCGCTGCGGCGAACGCTGGCGGAGACCGTTCGACCACTCTTGTGTTCAACACCACTTCGGCCGGCAAGACATATTCAGCCCAGACTGAACTTTCCCAGAAGGGAGCCATCATTGAGACCACGATCGACAACATCCTCGCGGCCGCCGACGGTAACACCCAGTACAGGACAACCGGTTACATTACCAAGGACAAGGGCAGCGATTACGGCAACATCTACATCAAGGATGCTACCGGCGAGATTTATGTCTATGGTGTTCTTGACAGCAAGGGACAGTCACAGCAGTGGAAGACTATGGGCATCAGCGAAGGTGACATCGTCACCGTGGTCGGCCCTAAGACTTCCGACAACGGCACCGCCCAGCTGAAGAACGTGACCATCGAAAACCACTATAAGGTGACGGACATCTCCCTCGCCGACTTCCGCAATCTCACCGACGACAAGACGAAATATTACAGAATTTCAGGTAAAGTAGCCAAGAGCACCGAGTCGAACACCAAGTACGACCTTGAGGCTTACGGCAACTTCGCTTTGACCGACGGCACCACCGAGGTTTACGTCTACGGTGTGAAGACCGGCTGGGGTGGAAGCAAGGGCCAGTTCGGCACTCTCGGCGTAAAGGAAGGCGACAACCTCACCATCGTCTGCTACAAGACCAGCTACAAGGGCCTTGTCGAGGCTGACGGCTGCTTCTATGTCTCCCACGAGGCCGGAAGTGTTACCCCTGATCCTACTCCTGACACGAACCCTTATTCCATCGACCTGAGCTATACTCTCGGAGCGAATGCCTATGATGACGGCGTTGCCACCATCAACGGTGTAGCTGACCAGAAAGTCCTCAAGATAGGAACGAGCAGTAAAGTTGGCAGCATCACTGTAACCGTCCCGGCAGGCACAAAGAAGGTTTCCTTCTATGCAGTTGCCTGGAAGGGAAATGCCACCACGCTTACCTTCTCCTTGGCCACCACGGCAGGCACCGTAAGTATGGAACAGGATATCGCGGCTAATGACGGTGCTACATCAAACTCTCCTTACACCATCACCGTTGCGGATTCCGACAAGTATACATTCGAGATCCCTGTCGAGCTTACAGCTGATACGCCTGTCACCATTTCCACAAAGGAAGGTGCCAAGCCGCGTGCGATCTTCTTCGGCCTCAAGAAGAACTAGGGTTGACCCCATAATACTTTAAAAGCAGGCTGGACCCACCGTCCAGCCTGCTTTTTTTCATTCATTCCGCAACTTTTGATTTTAGCTCACGACTCCCGTTATAACGAGAGTGCCGGCGGAGCCGTCCGATGTAACATGTTAAAATAAATCAGATACGGGAGTTTGGAGGAATGTCTCGAATGGAATGCCTCCAGTGCCTATGATGTAACTGTGTACAGGATGGAATTTCTCCGAAAACAGCGGGAGACCGCGGTTCTGACTTCGTCTTCCGCTCTTGACTTCTATAGCTATGCACGAATCATCGCTCTGAACGATGAAATCCACTTCATCATCCCTCTCTCTCCAATAATATACCTCATAGCAATCTTCTTCGGCCCGGGCCAGCAGGTGTGATCCCACAGCACTTTCCACCCATCTGCCCCACTCTTCTGGATCAATCCTGACGGCAGCGAAAGACTGTCTGTGATAGGCGGACATCAACGCATTATTGAATGTCAAGAACTTAGGGATAGAGCTATATTTTCGGGCATCATCTGAAGCATACTTCTGAAGTCCGCATATCAGTTGGCATTGTTTAAGAATGTCGAGATATGAAGCCATTGTCGTGACATTGCCCGCATCCTGAAGCTGTCCTACAACTTTGGTGAGAGACAATTCCTTACCCGAATATTTGCATCCAAGTTCGAAAAGTTGCTTCATCAGCGCCGGCTTATAGATCCGGCTCGTCTGGAGAACATCCTTTTCGATAGCTGGGGTGGCTATGCTGTCCTTGATATAGCGTTTCCATCTCTTTTCATCAGAGATAAGGTTTGCCGCTCCAGGATAGCCTCCAAAATATATATACTCGTCAAGGGTGAAACCGAATGCCGCATTCATTTCGGAATATGACCAATGCCCCATACGTATGAGCTCAAAACGTCCGGCAAGACTTTCTTTAAGTCCGGATTGGAGCAGAAGTCGTGATGACCCGAGCAGTACAAGTTTTATCTGAATCTTGTCGTGAGTGTCCCAGTCCCATTCTGCCTTCACAGCTTCGCTCCATCCGTTGATTTTTTGAATTTCATCGATGACAAGCAAATGCTCAGCCTCGTTGTTGATTTTTATCATACCCCTGACTGATTCCCAAGTCCGGTGTATCCAGTCCGTATCAGCGGGGTCGACGCCATCTGCCTTCGCGAGAGTGAAAGGTATTTCAATCTTTTCCAGAACTTGGTCCATCAAGGTCGACTTTCCCACTTGTCGCGGGCCGACTATCACTTGCATTTTATTCCGCCTTTCTTTCACTCTTTCAAGTATTTGCGAGCATTGAGGCCGTACGAAAGTTGTCAGATTTTCCATAACAAAATGTTCAAATTGCAGTTACAAAATGTCTAAAAGTTCTTGACAAAATGTTCAATTCTCCGCAAATCTACCATTATTCCCCGAAAAATACAAGCATTCCCCCCTGCGGCCGGTCGCTCTTTTTTGCGACCATCTCCGTGCCGGCGGTTTGCAATCTCCCCGATTAATCCTAATTTCGCGTAATCACAATTCACAATGTCAAAAGAGAAAGCATCTGACAAGATCCATCTGCTGCCTTTCTTGGAAGAAGGAAGGGTGGAGGCCGGCTGCGACGAGGCCGGACGCGGCCCTCTCGCCGGGCCTGTGTACGCCGCCGCGGTGATTCTGCCGGCGGACTTCCATCATCCTCTGCTCAACGATTCCAAGAAGATGACCGAGAAAGCCAGGGACCTCCTCCGCCCCATCATAGAGAAGGAGGCTGTCTCCTGGGCCGTAGAGGCTGTCAGCCCTGAGGAGATCGATGAACTCAACATCCTCTGGGCCTCCGTCACCGGGATGCAGCGCGCCGTGCGCCGCCTGACACCCCGCCCGGATTTCCTTCTCATCGACGGCAACCGCTTCAGACCTTTTGATGAATATTCCCCCTCATCCTACCGCACCGTGGTTCACGGCGACGCGACATATTCATCGATCGCTGCCGCCTCCGTGCTGGCCAAAACCTGGAGGGACGAGAGGATGCGCGCCCTGGCGAAGGAATATCCTGAATACGGCTGGGACAGGAACATGGGCTATCCGACCAAGGACCACATAGCCGCCATCCGCGAGTACGGGCTGACCCCCTGGCACCGCCGTTCCTTCCATCCGAAAGAACTCGAGCCGACCCTCTTCCCCGACCTTTAGACCTTCGAGTTTTATTTTTGTTTCCCTCAATGGGACACTCAATTTAGCAATTTCGGTCGATAATGTCGAGCGGTCCCCTCCAAACAGTAGTGAATCTGTTTTATTGAATCCATACTGCACGAAGTTATTTCTCTGTCTT
>CAVJKE010000154.1:0-5005 GCA_963649695.1 bacterium | reverse complement strand
GATTAAATATCCGAGACTCTAAATATCAAAAAAAATATAAAGCTAACGGATAGACCCGTTCATCTAAATGTCAAATGAATGCCTGCGAGGCTTACACTGCAAATGTAGAACTAATTATTAACATATGCAAATAATTTTTCATAAAAAATCTCTGCTCAAGATAGATGTTCTTTATGCTTTTCATTGTTTCATTGTTTTTATTGCACTTATTTATACGCCGATGTCGATGCTTTCTTTCAGAAAGAGTTGAAATCCGCCAAGGCTGGAGGCCTCAGCGGATCAGGCGGGGAACCTATGCCGCAAGGGCGAGGTCGAAAAGTTCCACCGGGATTTTCTGGAGTCTAAGTCCGTTCCACTTTATGGGCCGGTTGGCCGGTGAATAGGCGAACTTACGGATCTTCCTGGTCAGCGGGATGAAATGGTAGCTTAACACTACTCCGTCGATGTCGAAGAGAAGCACATGTCCGGCCCTGTCGTAACAGGCGTTCACACCTTCGACCGGATTGTCAAGCCACCGCTCAAGAAGCGAAGCCGCACGGCCCTTTATGAAGCCATACGACAATTGACCTTTGTACCGCTTGTCCTTGATGGCGGCGTTCAAAAGGTTGAGAGCGCAGAGCTCACGGAAGTAGTCATCCTTCGTACAGCACTCTTCTTTTGTGGCCACGTCAAGAGCCTGGGTTATGACCATCTCATCGAGGCCGTTGTCCATCCTGTTCTCGTTCTCTCTGTAGAGGTTCTCCACCTCAAGTCTTCTTTTCTCGTTTCTCATCGTTCAATCTTGTTTTGTTTACATTTTCTCTTACGCAGAACATCGCCACTTCTTACAAACTTCCGGTGACTTTCTCATCTTTAGGACGAAAAAGCGAGCGGAATCAAAATCCTGAGATCAGGCCGCGACCTTGACAACCGCCGCCTTGCGACGGATGTCCGGGCAATACTCCACCTTGGTGAAGCAATCCATACATAGTTGGTAGAAGACCACAGAGTCCTTCTTCTTGTCCACAAGCCTGGCGATCTCGTTCTTCATCATGCAAGCTTCGGCAGGAGTCACCATACACTCGAACACGCTCTTGTTCACCCTGTGTCCATATTTCTCAAGGACAGTGGAGATCTTCCTTCTTGGCTTCGCCAATGCCACGTCATAGGCGACGACGTAGTAGTCTTTGTGCTTTCTCATATGCTGTCAATCTAACCTTTGTTATCAATAACGTAATTCAGATGGATTCCTTACACCGGCCGTCCAGATATCTAAGGAATCGGTCAAAACCACAGAATAAAAAGAACTCCCGCACCTTTTAAGATGCGGGAGCACTTAATCAGCCGTTGTTCTCAGAAGAGACCAGTCCGGAGACAGTCGACAGCAGACTGTCCAGAAAGTCCCTGAACGGGATGCCCCTGACAAAGGCCTTCTTAGGAATATCGCTACTGAAGTCTCCTCGGACGCGGATTCGTGATTCATCGCCATCATAGGAGTCCTCCTCCTTGACTACAGGGCTGACAGCCGAGGACAGCAGATCACCGATATCCGTGTGGACATAGGTATGCGCAAGAATCTCATCGCGGCTGTTCATCACCTCATCCCTTGTCGCGTCCATAGCGATTTCCGCACCTGTGTCGCGAGTGCAGTCAACACAGCAGAGGGCATACCGATCCTTCTCACGCACGGCCTTCTTCATCTGCCGGGAGGACATGTGCGCCGGATCCGTGAAACTCCACTTAGCCTTGCATTCCAGGTAGTATTTCGGTTCTCCCTTGTAGCGGATGACGATGTCTTGGCCATCCTGCTCATCCGAAGCTCTGAACCCGCACGACAGTTCACTGCTGATGGAACTGCGAAGTTCGTCTTCGACAATTTTGCCGATGGCATATTTGAAGTTGAACTGACGTTCATTCTCCTTGAGTTCTTCATTCATCTTGACGGCAATGGCAAGGATGGCCGGATGTGCATTGACCACGTCAACTATGGCCTGAAGCGTGTCAGGATTCTTCACCTTTTCGGTGATCTCGGCAAGTGCCTTGAGCTTCCGGGAGTCCTCTTCCTGCATAATCTTGAATATGCTGTCCTTCTTCTCATCATCATCAATGATGGACATCATGATGGTCGCCCTATCGTTTTTGATGGTAGGGAAAAGGGTTGCCCAGAGCTGGCCTTCCTCGGATTCATCTATCCTGCGGATGATTTCCAGGACTTCCTTTTTATGCTTGTAGCACGATATGTCCGGGTAAGATTTCTCCTCTCCTTCCCTTCTCTCGGAAATCACCTTGAAGACTTCAGACGATAGTTCGGAACCCTTGCATCCTCCTTCACCTTCAAAGCAGTCCTCATACTCCTTTTTAAGAAGAGAGGTCTTGATGGATCCGTCACCACCGTCCAGAACGATGATGTCATAGAGTTCCTTCAGTCTCTCAGGAATATCATCCTCCTTCCTGAGCTGTTCAGCATAGCGATATTCGTCTTTCTGGTTCTGATAGACCTTGTAGTCTCTCAACATACTACGGAAGTCGGCATAGCCGTAGATGGCTTCCACGGTCTTCTGCGACCACTGAGACTTCTCTACAGGCGGATTGACACTGAACCTGTACATCGCATCTCCTATGAGCGTCCGGAGAGCCGACCGCGCATCAACCCCCTGAAGGGTATCCGGCACTTCCTCAGAGAAGCCGTGAAACTCTTTGACAAGACCGAGGATCTTTGCTTCACTTGAAGCACTCTCTGACTTGATAGCCATCGAGGCGAACTTGATCAGCGCAGCCACCTTCTCCTCGGGGATAAAAGCCGATTTGGGGTTATCCACCCGATCCCAATAGGATTGCGAGACAGTGTAGCGTCTGAACTTATCCCTGTCTGTTTTCTGGCCTTCCTGCAGCTTCGAGATGGCGACGGAGAGTTTCGCACTGAAGTCGTCTTCCGTGAACTGGCGGAACTGCGTGAGCTTGCAGAAGTCTTTGTCAACGAACGTCGCATAGTCATCGGGAAGAAGGACGGAAATCACCGCTCTCGCAGTCTTGCTGAAGTCCACAGGACTTGACAGCTCGCCCTTCTTCTTGAGAATGCCGGCCTCGTTTGGCACGATGGCTTTGTTCTCAAAATAAGAGAGATAACCGTGAGCCGCAAGAAACTTGTCGAACTCGAGAATATTCGCCTTTCCAAGTATGGAAACGGAAGAGTCCTTGCTCTTGGCAATAAGATCGACGATCTCATCCACGGAGAAGAACACATTTGAGTCGGTGTCGCAATCATACCACTCCATCATCCTCTTGCTCCAGAAGACCAAGTCTTCCTTCGCAGGCAATGAGTCAGGATATTCAGTCTTGAGAATATTGTACACCGCATCAAGGAACTCCGGGTTACGCTCGCCTTCTTCAGCCATCTCCCGGCAGAGGACATAGACTTTCTCAGGCTTCACATAGGTTTTTTCTTCCAATGAGGAACGGACAAGGTTGAAGTTTTTCATCTGTTCCACCCAAGATTCTTTCTTCGCCTTGAAAAACGCCTCTTTCCTCGAGTCGTTGTTTTTAGTGTCGATGTTGACAAACGAGAACATCTTCCTGCTGTCATCAATGCCATCCAGATGCTCTCCGACAAACGAGAATATCATTCGCTCGGCGTGATCGAGGATTCCGCAATTCCGTTCCGCCTGTTCATCGTTGTTCTGTCCGTTGCCCACGAAACGCAGGGCGCTCCTGCTCTCGTCCGCACACGTGAAGGCCGGGGAATGGAAAAGGAAGTTCACGCCCCACTTTTCCGTCCCGAGAAGCGGCAGATGGATGAAGAAGTTCGGTTTGTTATCCTTGAACCGGAACGCGCAGACTTTCTCCTCACCGTCGACTTCGTTCTTCATCAACGGCAGGATGACAGTAGCCAGACTCTGTCCGGTGCTTTCTTCCTTCTGCGTGCTTTCCAGCATATAGACCTGGTAGTTGTACTCTCGTGATGGGAGGTTGTCGTCATCGAAGTTGCGATGGATGTGCGTCTCGACAACCGAGTACGTGTACAGGTCGTGTTCTTCAAGGTTCTGCTTGAAGTTGCGTGTACACAGGACTTCCCTTCCCGTAGTCTCGTCCGTGAAGCGGATGCTGTTGACGAGGTCGTTGAGGGCCATGACGTAAGGAGCGAGATCAAGAGCCTGCTTAAGGGCCTCAGCAGCTCTCTCACGTTCAACTTCACACTCCTGTCTGTAGCGGAACACAGTGAAATCCGCAGGCTTGTCCTTCAGATTTTTGAGGTTTTCCGGATTCTTGCACATATCGATGATACGGGCTTCCTGGGTCTTGAGGTTGTCGATCATCTTCTGCTTGTCTACCGGTGATCTGTCGAAGGTCAGACGGTCAAAGTCCAGGAACTTCGTGCCTCCGCACAATTCAAGCGAGCCCGAAAGGTCAAACTTCAACCCGAACTTGTGGGTGGTCAGGAAGCCCGTACCGTATTGTCCCACCTGGACCAGATCGTTACGCACCTTTGAGCTGGTCTGAAGGTTCAGCGCGCACAGCGATTTCGGTGTGAACGGGAGTCCGTTGTGGCGGAACACGAATTCCTTGTCGGTGAGCACGAACTCTATGTCAGTGCCACCGTCGCGTGAGACGTCACGTGCGTTCTGGACCATCTCCCAGATGGCTCTGACCGGCTTGGCGCTCTCGATGCTCTCGATGCGCGTGATGATGTCCGACGCCGGTTTCCCCCATTTGGCGCTGTCCGCCGCCTGGTTCATCTCTTCTTCAATCTGGCAGGCGAGTCCCTGCTCAATGCTTTCGATTCTTGTTTCTGATTTTTCCATTTTCGTTGGTTTTACTCTGCTCAAACATACGACCTTCAACAAGAATCCTTACACACTTTCTTCATTAATTACGTACTGTGTTGTCATACCCGCTCAGATGCGGGCTTCTGCAACGAATATCAAGGACGCCCGGACATACAGTTCAAAGTTGTCATACCCGCTCAGATGCGGGCTTCTGCAACGCCGTGAGGCCTACTATATTAATAATGGAGGCAAGTTGTCATACC
>CAVJKE010000153.1:0-5048 GCA_963649695.1 bacterium | reverse complement strand
GACTGAAGCGCAGACCAGAAGCCGCAAGGCCGCCAGAAAAGCCGCGCAGACCACAGAACAGACAGCAAAGCAGACCACAGAACAGACCGCCGGGCAGACCGCTGTCAAGTACGCCAAGAGGACCGACAAGATTCTAGCCGAGATCAACAACCCCGACTCCAAGTATGTTGTCGTGGCCGTCCACAGAGGCGACTGGAGGAACTATCCGGAGAACTCGATTCCGGCGATAGAGTCCATCATCAGGATGGGTGCCGACATAATGGAACTCGACATCAAGCTCACGAAGGACAGTGTGCTCGTGCTTATGCACGACGGCTCCGTCAACCGCTGCCTCACAGGAAAGGGCAAAGTCAGCGACTTCACTCTCGCCGAACTCAAGGCCATGAGGATGGTCAGAGGGCATGGCATTGCCACGGATTCCCTGCGTATTCCTACCCTCCGCGAGGCGCTCGAGTGCTGCAAGGACAGGATCTGCGTCAACATCGACCAGGGATTCAACTACTACGACATGATCCTCGAGATGACCGAGGAGCTCGGGATGACCGACCAGATTCTGATCAAGAGCAGCCGCCCGGTAGCGTCGGTGGCCGCCAGCATGGAGGCGCATCCCCACAACATGATGTATATGCCTGTCTGCAACCTTGACGGCGAAAGCGGGAGGAATCTGTTCAATGAATATCAAAGCACAGGCACCGTGCCTCTTGCCTACGAGGTCTGCTGGTCAAAGCTCACCCCTGAGGTCAAGGAGGCTTTCGAGACCATCCACAAGACCGGCTCGAAACTCTGGATCAACACCATCTGGGGCAGCCTGTGCGGCTATCTCGACGACGACAAGGCTCTGGACTGCGGCGACCCTGCCCTGATCTACGACCAGGTGATGTCCTTCGGCCCGTCCTTCATCCAGACCGACCGCCCCGAGCAGCTCCTCAACTACCTCCGCTCCAAAGGCCTCCACGACTGACAGACAGAGGCCGCAGCCCGGTAGCCGACGTAGGCCGGAATCGCCGTATTCTCCTTAGCATGGGAGCCGGCACCGACAGCGGTAATATTCCGTTCCATTTTTAGCGGAAGCCCCACGCAGCCGGCCGGGTCCGTGGCAGATAACAGCCTCACAATCAAGTAAAAGAGCGAAGGTCTGGTCGAGAAATCTCGACCAGACTTTTGTTATTTTCATTGATTATCAATTAGTTATCTGCCACGGACTACCTTGATGGGCGAGCCTGGGCCTGTCTCACACGAGCAGCCAGCCGAAGGAAACTACGAGGGCGAGGACCACCTTGATGGCCTTGGCCTTCACGAAAGATGACTTGCTGTCAGCCAGAAGAGGAAGCGAGGCGTGGCCGTCCTGCACTATGGAATTGGCCAGCAGGACCGGGAACGGAATGACTCCGGAGGCGAAAAGCGTCACGAAGACCAGATGAGGGCCTGACTGCGGCACTAGGCCGACCAGAACGGCGAGAAGGATCATCAGGACTGTGTTGTCGTTCACCCAGCTCGAAAGGTCAACGAAATGGAAGAGGATTCCTATGGCCAGCAGCACGCCGAACGTCCAGGCGAACGTGGTCGGCAGATGTCTCTTCACGATGTGGCTCCAGAGATGCTCCTCGACGAAGTGGTCGGAAGCGAAGACCAGAGCGGCGAGAACAACAAGGCTCAGCGCGCCGAAAATCCAGAATATCCATTCTTCATTGAACACGGAAAGAGCGTCGCTCCCGGCGGTTCCGGAGATTTCCGGCTCCTCCTCCAGAAGACCGGCAAGCAGAATCACGACGAAAAGGGCGACCCCGAGCGCCATAAAGACCCTGTGCCGGCCCAGATGCCTGCCGGAATGATGCCTGTCACAATGTTCACCGTCGGAATGCAGGTGTTCCCCGTTTTCCTGATTAGCACCCTGATGATCGTCGCCACCGTTGCCTTGACCACAACCGCGACCGTTACCGTGCCCGTGATGGTGGCCGTGATGATGTCCGCATTCGTCTGAATGCAGTTCGAACGAGTCCTCAAGTCTTGTGGGAAGCGGTTTTGGTGAAACGCTGTCCACCAGCAGCCCGACCGCGATGGCAAGGACGAAAAGCCCTGCCGAAAGAGCCGCGGCCTTGGCGGGGAACATCGCCAGCATCATGAAGGACTCGTCTCCCACGGTGGCTATCATCATCGCCAGCAAGGCCCCGAATCCCAGCATCCTGTGCGTGTACATCGACACGACGGCGAAGCCTCCGACGCAGCCCGGCACAGCGCCCAGAAGGGCGGACAGGACCACCTGCGCGAACCTTGAGCGCCGCAGCCCCCGGAACAGCCGTCCCTCGGACTCGACATTGAAAGACTCGATGACCATCATCATCACGACGACCAGTCCCGTGACCAGGACAGCCCCTCGTAGTGAATCGAAAAGTACTTGAACCAGAGCCATAAGTGAGCGGCGATAAATTCTTATTTAACTTTTGTTTGCAATAAAGTGTCCAGGTTTCGCACAGGAGGAACTTATATCATTGAACCCAACTCATTTCGTGACCCAGCCCGTAAGGTAGAGGGACATTATCGGTCTGTCCGGCGAGTTGGTCGTCAGCGTCAGCACCACAAGGCACTCCCCTTCCGGCAGCCCCGTCGTGTCGAGCGACACGGCCAGCTGGCCCTTCGCCCCGGCCGCCAGATCCTTGAAAGCCGCGGCGGTCACACCGAGGCAGTCCGAATCCACCTTGTAGACCTTGAGAGGCGACTTGCCTTTGTTCTCAAGCGTGAACGACCCGCTCACCTTCGTCCCGGCCTTCACCTTGCCGAAAGACACGGTGCTGGAGGCCGCGACCGGACTGGAACTCTTTTTCTTCTGCTCGTCCGTCCAGCCGGAGAAGTTCTCCTTGATGTATGAATATATTCCTATCCTGCTTTTGCCGGCGCCAAGTTCAGGATTCGGGGCGGCTATGACAGCCTCCGTGCCGGCGTCAGGCTTGGCCGCCGCGGCCTTGGAGGAGACAACTGCCTTGTAGACCTTGCCGCCGACCACAGGGGTGGCGTAGTAGTAGTTCTTGCCCCAGTGGTTCCTGTCGGCGGTCACCGTGTAGGTGAGCGTGGCCGTGGACCTGGCCGGGACCGTGGACGGGGTCACCTTGATGGAAAGGCCTTCGCTGACATCCTTGAACTCGACTTTCAGCGGAGAACCGCCGAAATTGGCGACTTTCATCTCGCCGCTCCTCTGCTGTCCCTGCGACAGGTTGCCGCCCTTGATGTCCACGACCTTGAAGCCGAGATCGCCGAAATGGACCGGATAGAGTTCGTCCAGCGGCTGCTGCTTGTCGTGGCTCACGCCCCGCAGCCTCAGCACCACAGGGCGCTTGACATCTGAAAAATAGACAGTCAGCGACTTGTCGAACGGGTAGCCGGCCTCATCGTTCTTGAATGTGGCCTTGATCGTCCCTGACTCCCCCGGCTTGATCGGACTCTTGGTCCACTCTGCCTCGGTGCAGCCGCAGGAGGTCACGACATTGTAGATCAGTATCGCCTTCTGGCTCACGTTCGTGACCTTGTAGGTGGCGGTCACCGGACCGTCGGAGACAAGAATGTCGCCGAAGTCGTGGACAGTCTTGTCAAGACGGACCACCCCATCGAAGGTGTTGTTCTTCCCCGAACCCTGGGCGGAGGCCACCGCGGGAGCGGCTGTCAGCGAAGCCAGGGCCAGCAGCGGGAGAAGCATTTTTTTCAGCATATCAATCATATCCGTAGATTCAATAAATATGGCGGCCGGGGCGGGTTTCGAGGCCCTGCGGTGCGGCCGGCGAAGAAGGAATTTTACAAAAATCCTTCCAACCGCGAATTTAGGAATATTGCCGCAGATTTCATCGTCAGGAGGGTCTGCCAGCGGGTCCTGAACTGACATTTTGTCCCCGTCTGCCGGGGCAAAAGCTGCTTAACATTTTTGTTTGCACTATAAACAACATTGTTTCGCCAATTAATACGCAGATACTTGCAAAGCAACCGGGACAATCTCTTCGATTCCGCACCGCAACGGGCCAGCCGCGGTGGCAGAAAAGCGGAAACGGTGGGAAAACGGTCCGGCGAAGGTTCCCGGAAGCCCCCGTCAAGGCCGCTTTCGCCCGGCCAAAGACTCTGCGGAAACAAAATAAAGGCTATATTTGTAAGTCAGGCCAAAGGTATCCGTGACCGATATTCACGGAACAAAGACCGAAGATATTCGTAAAAGATATTCGCAAAAAATGGGCAGGCAACCGGAAAAGATCGAAGTGCGCGGGGCGCGGGTGCATAACCTTAAAAACATCGACGTGGACATCCCGCTGAACCGCATAGTCGGCATCGCCGGAGTGTCGGGTTCGGGCAAGTCGTCGCTCGCCCTCGGGGTGCTGTACTCCGAAGGGTCCCGCCGCTACCTCGAGTCGCTCTCCACCTACACCCGGAGGCGGATGACCCAGGCCGCCAAGGCAGACGTGGACGAGGTCCTCTATGTGCCGGCCGCACTGGCGCTGCACCAGAGGCCGGGGATTCCGGGCATCCGCAGCACCTTCGGCACCGGCACGGAACTTCTGAACAGCCTCCGCCTGATGTTCTCGAGGCTCGGAAGCCACCGCTGCCCGAACGGACATTACCTCGAGCCGACGCTGCTCGTGGCGGCCGGAAAGGAACTCGTCTGCCCGGAGTGCGGAACTCATTTCTACGCTCCTTCCGCCGAAGAGCTGTCCTTCAACAGCCAGGGGGCCTGCAGGACCTGCGACGGCACGGGGACAATCCGCACCGTGGACGAGTCCACCCTTGTGCCGGACGGCAGCCTGACCATCGACGAGGGGGCCGTCGCTCCCTGGAACACGCTGATGTGGTCGCTGATGAAGGATGTGTGCCGGGCGATGGGAGTCCGCACGGACATTCCCTACAACCAGCTGAGCGACAAGGAAAAAGAGATCGTGCTTCACGGTCCGGCCGAGAAGAAGCACATCTTCTACAAGCCAAAGAACTCCAACGACGCCGCCGAACTGGACTTCACCTACTACAGCGCCACCTACACGGTCGAGAACGCCCTCGCCAAGGTCAAGGACGAGAAGGGG
>CAVJKE010000152.1:0-5061 GCA_963649695.1 bacterium | reverse complement strand
CAACTACAACGACTGACTATGGCACTGATCATAAGAGACGCTCGCCAAGAAGACGCCGGAATCATCGCCGAATGTGTCCTGGCGGCGATGGGATTCGATGTGTACTCGGCAGAGGGGCTTGAAGAGGCCGTCAAAATCGGAGACACAGAATTGAAAATCGCCGACGCACTCGGGATATTCCCGCAAATCTGCGCGAGGGAAGAGACACTCTATTCATACACTCGCTCTAGAGTGGCGGAGATCGACGGGGAGGCCGCCGGAGTGCTGATTTCGTACCCTGGGGATGAGAACGCCCGTCTGCGCGGGTACACCTGGGGCCTCGCCGCAGCTGCAGGAGAAAACGGGATCCCTGTCAACGTTCCGGGAGAGGCGCCTGCCGGAGAAAACGACGCGGCCTTGGATTCAGCACCATATTCATCTTCAAGCTTTTACAAATATTTTCCAGCCGAGTGCAAAGCGGACGAGTACTACCTCGACAGCCTCGCGGTGCGTCCCGCCTTCCGAGGAAAGTCATATGAATATGCCGGCTCGTCCGACCGTCCGGGACATCTGCTGCTGCAGGACGGCATTCACCTCGGCCGCTCCAAAGGCTACACCCGCACCAGCCTCATAGTCGACGTGACCAAGCCGCATCTCGAGCGTTACTACGCTTCACTCGGATTCCGTACAGAAGGAGAAATCCTCTTTTTCGGCCACCCCTACCACAGGATGGTCCTGTAGCCACCGGCGAAACTGCCGGCTCCTACGATCAGTACAGATTTCAACATATTCTTGGAAAACAGCCTACCAGACCGCGGCGGTGGCGGCGGCTGAGCGGGCTGCTGCTTCGGCGAAATCCTCGCCGGAGGATGCGTAGAGGACTCCGCGGGAGGAATTGATCAGTAAACCGCCTTTGGAGTTGGCTCCGTTGGCGATGACCTCCTCGGCGCTCCCGCCCTGTGCGCCTACACCTGGCACAAGGAAGAAGTTGTCCGGGCAGAACTGCCTGATTTCCTTCAGTTTGTCAGCCTTGGTGGCCCCGACCACGAACATCATGTTCTCCGGAGTGGAGATCTCCATCATCTTTTCCATAACGACCTGGTAGAGAAGCTTGCCTCCCTTCTCGGCGGTCTGGAAGTCCACGGATGTCGGATTGGAGGACAAAGCCACCACGATGGCATAACGCCCGGGATATTCAAGGAAAGGGGTGACGGTTTCGCTGCCCATGTAAGGCGACAGGGTGACAGCGTCGAAATCAAAGGTCCCGAAGAGGCTCTTGGCGTACATCTTCGCCGTGTTGCCGATGTCGCCGCGCTTGGCGTCAGCGATGATGAACTGCCCAGGATGGTTGGTGCGGATGTAGTCGACCGTCTTGTCCAGAACGGCCATCCCGCCCACTCCGAGGCACTCGTAGAAAGCGAGGTTCGGCTTGAAGGCCACGCAATGCGGAGCCGTTGCGTCTATGACGCGCCTGTTGAACTCAAGCACCGCCTCCTCGACGCTCCTGCCCGCTTTCACGCATTCAGGGATCTTGGCGTAGTCAGTGTCAAGACCGACGCAGAGCATCGACTTCTTGGCGCATATCTGTGAATATAATTCCGAAGTTGTCATCGTGTGTCTTTATTTGTAATATTCATAGAATTTGGCGATCGACTCCATCCCGGCGAAGAACTGCCGCAGCAGGTAACTCTCGTTCGGAGAATGGATTGTGTCGCGCTCTAGGCCGAAGCCCATCAGAAGCGGGTCGACGCCGAGAATTTTCTGCATGTCCGCGAGGACCGCTATGCTTCCGCCTCCGCGGCTCGGCACAGGCTTGATGCCATAGACCTCCTCCATAGCCTTGGAAGCGGCCTGGAACGCCGGCGACGAGATCGGGATAAGGAAGCCCTCCCCTCCCTCGCAAGGTTTCACCTCGATCCTGCAGTACTTCGGAGCGATCTTCTCAAGATGCTTTTTGAATATCCTGGTGATTTTGGCGCTTTCCTGGTTCGGCACGAGGCGCATCGAGATTTTGGCGTGGGCGACCGACGGAAGGACTGTCTTCGCGCCTTCGCCGGTGTAACCGCCCCAGATTCCGCAGACATCGAGGCAAGGCCTGATGCCGATGCGCTCAAGCGGAGTGTAGCCCTTCTCGCCGCGCAGAGCCTTGACTCCGACAGACTCCTCGAACTCCTTCAGGTCGAACGGGGCTCTCGCAAGCTGCGCCCTGTCCTTTCTGGATAGTTCCACCACATCGTCGTAGAACCCCGGGACCGTGACTCTTCCGTCCTTGTCGATGAGGCCGGAGATGATGTCGCAGAGAGTCTGGATAGGATTCGCCACCGCGCCGCCGTAGTGGCCCGAATGCAGATCTTTGTCAGGTCCGGTGAGAGTGACCTCAAGATAGGCCAGGCCGCGCATTCCGCAGTTGATGGAAGGCACTTTGTCGGAGATCATGGTCGTGTCGGAAACCAGCACGACATCGGCTCCGAGCCATTTCTTGTGTTCCTTGACCCAGACCGGAAGGGACGGGCTGCCGATCTCCTCCTCACCCTCGAAGATGAACTTCACATTGTGATGGAGCTTGCCGGAACGGAGAAGATACTCGAAGGCCTTTATGTGCATGAACAGCTGGCCTTTGTCATCGTTCGCTCCGCGGGCGTAGATGGCATCCTGTCCGGTGGCGTCCGGCTTGATGACAGGCTCGAACGGATCGGTGCACCATTTTTCAAGCGGCTCGGCCGGCTGGACATCGTAGTGTCCGTAGACCATGACCGTCTTCCAGTCAGGATTGACGGTCTTTTTGCCGAAGACAACAGGGTTGCCTTTGCTCGGATAGACATCTGCCTCGTCGGCACCGGCCTCAAGGAGCAGTTCCTTGAGCCTCTCGGCGCAGCGTACCATATCGGCTTTATGCTCCTGCTTCGCGCTCACGGAAGGTATCCGCAGGAGCGAGAACAGTTCTTCGAAGAACCTGTCCCTGTTCGCTTGAATATATTCGTGCATTTTTATAAATTACTTTCGGTTGTAGTTAACTGTGAAACAATACCTTGTCTCACGTTCAAGGTGTAGCGCAGATAAGAGGCTTGACTGCTATAAGGTGTTCTCAAGCTTGGACTTTGCGTAGTCCACAGTGACGGTGAAAGTCTTCTTGCGGGAGGACGGGGCCTCGAACATCGCGTCGGCGAAAATCTTCTCGCAGATCGAGCGCAGACCGCGCGCACCGAGCTTGTCCTTGATGGCCGTGTCCACAATCAGCTCCTTGACTCCGTCGGCTATCTCAAGCCGCATACCGTCCATCTCGAAAAGTTTGGAGTACTGCCTCAGCAAAGCGTTCTTCGGCTCTGTCAGAATCCTCAGCAGAGAATCCCTGTCCAGAGCGTCGAGGTAGGTTATGACAGGCAGACGGCCGATGATCTCAGGGATGAGACCGTAGGCCCTCAGGTCCTGTGCGTCGACATACTGGAGAAGGTTCTTCTTGTCAATCTTCTGCTGCTGGGCTGCCCCGAAACCGATGACCTGGGTGTTGAGCCTCTGGGCTATACGCCTTTCGATACCCTCGAAAGCGCCGCCGCAGATGAACAGGATGTTCTGAGTGTTGACGTGGATGAATTCCTGCTCCGGATGCTTGCGCCCTCCCTTCGGCGGAACGTTTATCACATTTCCCTCGAGAAGTTTCAGCATAGCCTGCTGGACTCCTTCTCCGGACACGTCGCGGGTTATGGACGGATTGTCGCTCTTCCTCGCGATCTTGTCGATCTCGTCGATGAACACGATCCCTCTCTCAGCCTTGGCGACATCGAAGTCAGCCTCCTGAAGAAGCCTTGTAAGGATGCTCTCGACATCCTCTCCCACATAGCCGGCCTCAGTCAGCACAGTTGCGTCCACAATGGTGAACGGAACATCGAGCATTCTGGCTATAGTCTTGGCCAGCAAGGTTTTGCCCGTACCAGTCGGTCCGACGAGCAGCACGTTCGACTTCTCAAGCTCCACACCGTCCTCGGCGTGTTGGGCAAGATTGTGGTTGATCCGCTTGTAGTGGTTGTAGACAGCCACGGCAAGCATCTTCTTCGCCCTGTCCTGTCCGATAACATATTCATCAAGGAAAGCCTTGATCTGCGCGGGCTTCTTCAGTTTGTCGAAGCCGGTGAAATCATCGGACTTGGGTTTGGACGATATGTCATTGAGGTAGTTGTGAGCCAGTTCAACGCAGTCCGAGCAGATGAAGCCGCTGAGTCCCTGAAGCAAGAAAGGGACATCGTTTTCCAGTCTGCCGCAGAACATGCAGCGTCTTGACCCTGAATCTTTCTTTGATGGCATTACCTATTTTTTCTTTGTGAGGATCTCGTCGACCATGCCGTAGTCCTTGGCCTCCTTCGCCGTCATCCAGAAATCTCTGTCAGCGTCGGCGAAGACTTTCTCATAAGGCTGGCCGGAATGCTCGGCGATGATGTCATAGAGTTCCTTGCGGGTCTTCTCGATCTCCTTGGCCGCGATCATTATGTCGGAAGCCTGGCCCTGCGCGCCGCCGAGCGGCTGATGGATCAGGACCCGGGAATGAGGCAGGCAGGAACGCTTGCCCTTCTCTCCGGCACAAAGAAGCACCGAACCCATCGAAGCGGCCATACCCGTGCAGATTGTGGCCACGTCAGGCTCTACAAGCTGCATCGTGTCGTAGATCGCGAGACCGGAGGTCACCTGGCCTCCCGGAGTGTTGATGTAGAGGGATATGTCGGCTGAAGGGTCAGTCGAGGCAAGGAAGAGGAGCTGGGCCTGGATGATGTTGGCGACATCGTCATCGATCGGAACTCCGAGGAAGATGATCCTGTCCATCATCAGACGGCTGAACACGTCCATCGAAGCCACATTCAGTTTCCTTTCCTCTATGATGGTAGGATTGATGTAGGCGTCGACTGACTTCTGATAACGGTCAAGGGTCATAGAACCGAGTCCAAGACCCTTGACTGCATAGTTGCGGAACTCCTTGTCCATAAAATGCTACTTAAGTTCGCGGAATTTCTCCTCGGAGATCTTCTTGTCCTGAAGGGTGACCTTCTCCTTGACGGCGGCGATCACCTTCTCGTTCTCGACGTTCTCCTCGAT
>CAVJKE010000151.1:0-5141 GCA_963649695.1 bacterium | reverse complement strand
AAGGTATTGTGTTTACCAAAAGCATAAGAAGGACCGTTCAGTCCGCAAATTTACGCAAAAAAAGCGAGATTCGCGCGAAAATATGTATGAATATATCTCATTATTCATGAATAAATATTTACTGTCCCCTCTTCCCGATGAAGCGGTAGCAGGCGATGAGGGCGAGGGTCAGGGCCTCCGCCGCGGGGAGCGCCAGCCATATTCCCGGAACGCCGAAAGCGAGCGGGAGCAGGATGAAGCAAGGCACGAGGAACACAACGCCCCTCGAGAGGGAGAATATGGTCGCCGGAAGGGAGCGCTCGACGCTCTGGTAGTAGCCTATCGCGGCGACGTTGATGATCGAGAGGGTGAAGCCGACGGCCATCAGCGGCACTCCGCCGGCGGCTATTGAATATGCAGGGACATCCTTGCTGAGGAACAAGGCCGCGACATACTTGATGCCGAAGGCCAGGGCAAGCGAGATCATGATTCCCAGGCCGAGCGCTGTGAGCAGCGAGACCCTGCGGGCCTGCGCGACGCGGCTATGGCTGCCCGCGCCGTAGTTGTAACTGATGATCGGCTGGGCTGACTGTGAGATCGCGTTGCCGGTCATGAAGATGAACGGCATAATGTAGCATGCGATCGAGAAGGCCGCCACACCGTCCTCCCCCAGGTACTTCATGAAGACGTAGTTGCCCGTGAACATCAGCATCGATACGCTGATTTCTCCAAGGAAGGCCGAGATTCCGAGCCTGAACTGGTACCAAAGGTTGCGGACCGAGAGGCAGAGGCTCTTCCAGGACAGTTTCAGAGGGTAGAGCCTCATCGTCTTGGAAAGGAAAAGGATGTAGAAAATCACCATCAGACCTCCAGTCCAGCATCCGATCATCGTGGCTATCGCTATGCCTTCCAGCCCTTTGTGAAGGACGAAGAGGAAGACGTAGTCCAGCACTACGTTGATGACGGATGGCAGGGCCGCGGCTGCCGAGGCGTATTTCGGCGAGCCGTCAAGCCGGATGATCAGAAGGCCCACCGACTGCAGGAAAAGGGCGCAGAAGGCGAAGGCGAGCCATTTCTGGTAGTCCAGGACGTAGGGCAGCAGCCTGTCGGAGGAGCCGAGCAGGTAGGCCGTGCCGGTGCTGTGCGTGTGCACTGTCAGGGTCAGGGCGCCGGTCAGCAGGATGCCGAAGAGCAGGGTCTGCGTCATGTTGATGCGGGCGGCCTTCTCGTTGCCCTGGGACAGGTGGATCGAGGCCACGACGGAGCAGCCGATGCCGAAAAGCAGGCCCAGTCCGGTCATTATCATCCAGAACGGAGCGAAGATGTTGACGGCGGCGAGGGCGTCGCTGCCGATGCCGTGGCCCACGAAGACCCCGTCGATGGTGGTCATCACCGCCATGCAGGCCATTCCGATGATGGTCGGAATGAATATCTTTCTGAAGAGCTTCGGAATGTTGTCCGAGCCGAAATCGATCGCGTCACGTTTCATAGTTGCACTTCAAGTTTGTTTTAACGTAGTTTGTGTTTCTGTTGTTTCTTTTGACTTTTTACCGGTGATTGGCAGAGCGTTTTTTTGCTGGCAGCGTCAGATTATCCCCCGCCGTCGCATCCAGCGGTAGAAGGCGATGCAGATCAGCACGGAGACCATCGAACCCACAGGAGAGGCCAAGCCCATAGCGTAGAGGTTGTCCGGAGAATTTATGGATGCGAAATAGGCGAAAGGAATCCTGACAAGCATCGAGATGAAGTTGTGCAGAAATGAAATCAGGGACCAGCCGCACGCCATGAAAAGCCCGCTGTAGCAGAAGTGCACTCCCGCGAGAGCGCAGTCCCAGACATAGCTTCTGAGATAGTCCGCGCCCTGTGAGATGACGGCAGGGTCATTAGTGAATATCCTGACGGCACTTTCAGGAATGAACTGGAGCAGTACTGAAGCAGCGAGGCCGAAACTTGCCGCGATGAAGATGGCAGCGCGCGTCGTCTTTCTTGCCCTGTCAGGTTTTCCGGCCCCGAGATTCTGCGAGGACACGGCAGAGACCGTCGCCAGCATCGTTGACGGCACGATGAACAGGAGACCTATGAATTTCTCAACAATGCCGACAGCCGCGGCGTCCACCAGCCCCCTGCTGTTCGCGATGATCGTGATTATTATGAAAGAGACTTGTATGAAACCGTCCTGCAGGGCCACAGGGACTCCGATACCAAGAATCTTGCCCATCGAATCAATGTCCGCCTTCAAGCTGACCTTCGGGAGAAGGTGTTTTGCACGTATGGCCACCAGCGCGGCGATGACGCTCACCACTTGCGAAAGGACGGTTCCGAGAGCCGCCCCTTTCGGGCCGAGTCCCATATGTCCTATGAATATGAAGTCCAGCGCGATGTTGACGATGCAAGCGATCACCACAAACCACATCGGACTCTTCGAGTCTCCAAGACCTCTGAATATGGAAGCGATGATGTTGTAGGCTACAATGAACGGGATCCCTGCGAAACAGATCGCAAGGTAGTCCACCGTTCCTTGCACGGCTTCCGGAGGGGTGTTTATCAGCTGGACAATGTTCTTGTTGAGCGCGAGCAGAGCAGCGGTCATCACTATGGCCACACCGCCGAACAGGATGACCGTGTCACCTATCAGCCGGGAGACCTGTCTGCTGTCCCCCGCTCCGACAGATTTTCCTATCAGCACCGTCGAACCCATCGCCAGACCGATGATGACGACCGTGAACATGTGCATTACCTGGGCTCCGTTGGAGACAGCCGTGGTGCTGTCAACATCGCAATAAAGCCCGATTACGAAAAGGTCCGCCAGTCCATAGAGTATCTGGAGAAAGTACGACAACATATAAGGCGGCGAGAACCGCCTTATGTTATCGAGAATGCTACCCTGTGTCAAGTCGTTAGCCATAGTCTTCCACATCCTTCTTTATTGCATCGGCAGCAAGGGTCATTGCTGCGCTGTCCGTATACCGTTTAATTTATTGCCTTTTTATTCAGGGCCGCGAAGATAGGCTTAATATTCACATCTGAAACAATCCGAGATTCGATTATACGATTTAACTCTTGCTGAAATTATCAAATGGTAATTTTGGTTATGAACCCAAATATTCCGAATTTCGCGGATTATGGACAATTTCGTCGACACCTTCTGCCGCAACTACGGTCTTGAGAAAGAGGATGCTCAGGAACTGCTCTCGCTGATGGGTAAGGCTTCCTTCAAGAAAGGAGACACCATCGTCAGGAGCGGGTCATTCAATGACACCCTGTATATTCTTGAATCAGGAATATGGAGCGGACTGATCGGTGGCAGGGATCCGGAGGTGGTCGTCTGGTTCGGCTTCGGAGGCGAGGCCGTGGCGGATGTGTTCTGCTTCAACGCCGGGAAGCCTTCCCGGCTGACCATCGCCGCCGAGACCGACAGCGAGGCGTTCTGGATAAGCAAGACACGTCTGGAGGCTTTGTGCCGCGGCTCTTTGAAGATCGCCAACGTTGTACGCAAGATTTTCGAGACGCATTCCTACCGGTTCGAGGACGAGATTGTCTGGCTCGCAGCCAAAGGCAACGCCTGCGACAGGTATCTGGCGCTTGTGACACGCAATCCCGAACTCATCCAGAACGTGCCGCTGAAGAAGATCGCGTCCTACCTCTGGATCACTCCCCAGTCGCTGAGCCGGATAAGGGCCTCGCTGAACAAAAAGAAAACTGATCGTGATGCTGAACATTGAAGACACCATCTGCGCTCCGGCCACAGTGCCGGGAACAGGAGCCATAGCCGTTGTCAGGGTCTCAGGCCCCGAAGCACTGGCCATAGCCGACAAAGTCATCCGCTGCGGCGGAGACGCCACGCTTTCATCCACCGAAGGTTACAGACTCCGATATGGAGTGGCGCTTGAAGATGACGGAAGCGAACTGGACACGGTTCTGGTCAGCGTTTTCCACGCCCCTCATTCCTACACGGGCGAGGATTCCGTGGAGATTTCCTGCCATTCCTCCAAATACATCGTCGAGAGGCTGCTCCAGCGTCTGGTCGACTGCGGAGCCAGGATGGCCGGACCGGGAGAATTCACCGAAAGGGCTTTTGTAAATGGCAAGATGGATCTCGCTCAGGCTGAGGCGGTGGCCGATGTCATCTCCGCCCAGGGTAAGGCGGCGCACAGGGCTGCGTTCAGCCAGTTGAAAGGCGGCTTCTCCAAAGAGCTGAAGGAACTGCGGGACGACCTTCTCCAGATGACTTCCCTGCTGGAACTTGAGATAGACTTCAGCGAAGAGGATGTCGAGTTCGCCGACAGGTCCCGGCTCGCAGGACTTCTCGACGGGACGCTCGGGCATATTCATAAACTCACCGACACCTTCAGGTACGGGAACGCGCTGCGCAACGGGGTTCCGGTCGCGATTGTCGGCGCGGTCAACGCCGGGAAAAGCACCCTGCTGAACGCCCTTGTCGGGGACGAACGAGCCATCGTTTCGGACATCGCCGGCACCACGCGCGACACGATTGAGGAGACGATGACCATCGACGGCGTGATGTTCCGTTTCATCGACACCGCCGGACTCCGCGACACCTCCGACGAGGTCGAGAAAATCGGCATAACGAGGTCGTACAAGAAGATGAACGAGGCTTCCGTGGTGCTCGCCCTGCTCGATGTTACCGCTTCCGAGGAAGAGAACGAGGCTTCGATTTCTGACATCGTCTCAAAACTGGACATTCATTCGCAAAAGTTGATCGTTCTGCTGAACAAAGTGGACACCTGGGGCGATAACACAAATGTTAGCCTAATCAACAAATCCGTTTCATCTCCTGATGAGAAGGTAGTTAAGCTTTATATTTCGGCCAAGACCGGATTCGGGCTTGATGACCTGAAAAAACAGCTCTCTGACTCTCAGAAAGCCCTTGCTTTGGATTCTGACCAGACCGTCGTGACCAATCTTAGGCACTACCAGGCTCTCGTGAAAGCCGCCGAGGCCCTTGACAGGGTCAAGAAATCCCTCTCCGCAGGCCTCACTCCCGACCTCCTCGCCGAGGACCTACGAGAGGCCCTCCGCCACCTCGGCTCCATCACCGGCGAAGTCACCCCCGACGAAGTTCTGGGGAATATCTTCAAGAATTTCTGCATCGGAAAGTGAACAGCTTAACGGCAATGCTTTAATTCAAGCGTAAAGTATTA
>CAVJKE010000150.1:0-5144 GCA_963649695.1 bacterium | reverse complement strand
GCACAGAGCCAGCAGACGGACGACAAGAGGGGCATCGGCGAGGTACTCGGAATCTGCCACTTTCCCCTGCGAAGATGTCCTTTTGTCGACCAGATCCTCAAGAGAAAGGCATTTCTGCGTCAGCCAGGCCACCTGCATCTTAGAAAAGGCATCCCCCGGATTCACGGCTATCCTAAGCAATGACGACACAAGGATGTAGGTCAAAGACTCCACGATTCCGGAATCTTTGGCGCTGTCAAAGGCTACAGGAATATGATAGGTTCTGAGACCGTCCGCTATTTTCTGCAGATCTTCGTTTTCTCTTGCCAGCACTCCGATGTCGTCCGGGGCGGCACCTTCTTTTCGAATCAGCCGGGCCACGTGGTCGGCCAGGCCTGATTCATCCGTCGACCGGAAATAGCGGAGGCAATCAACATTGCCGACGTTCTTCCTGACCGGTGTCAGAGAAACATTTTTCTTGGCCGGATCTTCGCCGAATGTCTTGGCGAAGATGTGGTTGCAGGTGTCGACAATGTCCGGCAAGGAGCGGTAGGATTTGTCAAGCGGCTTTGCGAGCCGGCATCCGCCATCGCCGCCTTTGCCGATCTTGTCCACGACGGCGTTGACGAGGGCGATGTCCGAGCCTCTGAATCCATAGATTGACTGCTTGAAATCCCCCACCCAGCAAGACTGCTTCATGATCTCGCTCAGGCTGTCGAAAATCTTCACCTGCATCGGAGAGCAGTCCTGGAACTCGTCGACAAAGAGATGGGTGAAAGAATTCTGGATTTCATCCCTCACATCTTTATTCTGGAGAAGCTCAAGCATATATTTCTCCATATCATTGTAGTCGAGGATATTCCTGTCCTTCTTGTACTTGGCGTACTCATTGCGCCACCTTGCCGCCAATTTGAAGATTGTCCGTATGTACTCCTCCTGCAGGTCGAAGACCCGAGTTGAGCGCATAATGTCTTCTGCTTTTGTAAGGAAGTTCTTTGCCAACAGAAGTTCCGCTCCATTTTTCGTTTCATTTAGCAGAGCCGCCAGCTCCACATACAAAGAAATAGTCGGTTCAGCGGAATTGCCGTACAATTTAGCTATGGTTTTAAGTCGGGCCGCCTTCTTTTTTGTTTCTCCTTGTCCATCAACATAATTCTTATGCTCTTCGAGAACAGCCTTCAAGTCATCCGGTGACGGCAACATCAAATCCGATTTGACAAACTGCTTTATGAAGGCGACTGACTTTTCCACGCTTAGTGTGTAGTCGCGGATCTCATAGTTGGTCGAGAATTCAATGATAGCCTTCAGGTGTTTCATCCAGAAGTCATAATCAATGCCCTTGTACCTGTTGTTTTCATATAAAGGGACAGAGAATTCATCGGCGAACCTGTGCAGCACCTTCAGTTCATCTTCCGTAGGCAAGCCGACAAGAGACCGGGAGACATACAAGCTCGTGTCCTTGTCCTCCATCACATCCATATCAGGGACAAGCCCGAGAAAAAACCAGTACTTGTCAACGAACTGTCGGCACACGCTGTGGACCGTGCCGACCATAGCCCGGTCAAAACGGAGAGCCTCATCGTAGAGTCCTTCAGCGTAAAGCAAAGATTTCACTTTCTCGCTGAACTCCGCAGCGGCCGCTTTGGTGAACGTCGTCAGGATGACCTGGTCCGGCCGGACTTTGCCGGCTCTGATCAAGTCAACAAGTTTATGCGTCAAAGTGTAGGTTTTACCGCTTCCGGCACTTGCGCTCACATATTCAACATTTTTCATCAGACAGGCTATTTTTGAAAGAGTTTGTAGTTTGAGTAAGCATCTTTGACCTGCTCTCTGGTCTTGTCGTCTTTTTCAAGAGGCAGAAGATCCTTTGTAACAGTGTCTTTGACATACTGAAGGTCCTCGAATGTCCCCTGCATCTCGACGGCTCCGGACTGCAACTGGTCCAGGCGGTACTTTATGGAGTTCAACAACTGTTGTATGATGCTGGCGTAGCATACAGGTTTCACCTTTGTGCATCTGTCGCCTTTGAAATCCTCCTTGCTGTAAAGACGGGCTTCCGGCATAATGTAGTAGGCGACCCTCTTGACTTCCATTTTCTTTTCTTCTTGGAGCAGATACCTGTAGGCCTCAAGCTGGACAGCACGGTTTTTCTTCAGAAGATCGCTATATGTATCCTTCGATGATGACCACTTGAAGTCGACGACGACAGGATTGCGCCCTCCATCCTCCAGTACTATGTCAAGCCGACCTCCCATACAGTCAGACTGAGGCAAACTATGTTCACACTCAACGACAGAGAGGCTGTTGTCCTTCAGGATCGCGACAAGGGAATCAAGGCAAGACCTCAACCGCTCACGGAAAACGCCACATTCAAACCGCTTTTCTTTCAGCTTCAAGACAGCTCCCTCACCCTCGACCAGACAGTTGAAAACATCATCATATTTGTTATTGATGCGTGCCTCGATTTCCGCGGCTAAGGCTGTCCTTTTACCGTTTTGAGGAGCGAACAGGGCCTCTATCACCCCGTGGGCCACATTCCCCTTGACAATGTTGACTTTGCTCAAAGCCGCCTCCGGCTTGATTGTCAGGACGGATTCCATCAGGTACTCTAAAGGATGGAAAATCAATTTGTTCAAGGAAGTCACGCTGCAATATTGAGGGAACAATGATTTGTCGACCGGAGCGACCGTCATCTCCCCTTTAGGCACAGTCTTCTCCAGAGGGTTCACTTCGACTTTATCCTTGATTTGCGGACGGCGCACAATGTCCCCGAAATTAGAGATCTGGCGCTCAAGCCGCACGACGAGCGGAGGTTTCTGCGCTGAAGTCCCTTCACGGTGAAGACACCGCACAAGGACAAGCCTGCCGCAGGTACGCAGGAAAGGAGTGAGAAGGCTGTTCCACCGCCACGCATCCCGCTTTTCCTCTTCCCATCTGTACGGAAGGAGCTTCTGGTCTTCCAATTCCCGCAGTTCGGAAGGATAGAGGAAATCAAGAGGATCCGAAGGCCGGTCCGCCACCTCCATATTCATCCAAATGGTCTTGCCCGCACAGGACAGGATTTTCTCCGGGCCGCTGATGACATCGCGGCATCCCTGCTCCGCGAAAGTGACGGTGCCGCCCTCATCCATCTTGCAGATGATTCTGATCCAGGCATCCAGGGTGCCGGACTCGACCTTCTTCGCGCCTCCGAGCGTGTCCAAAAGTTTATTGAGGGCTTCAGCCCTTGAGCAGAGCTGTGAATATTGATCCGCAAGAATCTGGGCATCAGCCTTTTTCAGCGACAGCGTCATTTGAGACTTCGCCCAGCCGCCAAGGCGGGTCGCAAATTCGCGGAGCCTCTCCACGTCAACCTCATCCTCTTCAGGCGCATCCTTATCAGGCGGCAGGAATATTCCGACAAGTTCCCGGCGCTCTTTCTTGCCTTTCTTGCGCAGACTGTTCTGCTCTTCTTCCGGGAGTTTCTTCTGCTCGTCATCAAGATAGACATAGACACCATCGATGTAGTTTTGAATGATCTTACCGCAGTCGTCGTTGCGATAGCCTCCCGTTTTCATCACGGTCCAGGCAAGGTCGTTCCGGAAAGACGGCGGCAGAGGGTGGTTCCCGGCCTGAAGCCAGGCGACGAGGATCCTTATGTCGAGCGGTGACCTGAAGAGGGATATTCCCATCCGGAAAAGCTCAAGAATCTGCGGCCGGCCGGCTGAAGATGAACTTCCGGTCAGCGGCCAGCCCATCCTGTAAAGCCAGTTGTCCATCTGCTTGTTGTCAGGATTGATCCACACGTCGATGTCGTCCATCTTGTTGAACGACAGGTACTCATTGGCGGAATGTTCGTCATCGAACTCATACACAAGGAAGGAATCATCGTCCGGCTTCAAGGTCTCGGAGTTCTCCACGGAGTCAGCCGGGCCGGATGATTCCGTGGATGCGGCCGGACCCGCAGGGGCGCTTTGCTTTGCCGCTTCCACCGGGGCGGCCGGCTCTATAGGTTTAGCCGCTTCTGCCGAGGCTGACGGCTCTGCCGATGCTGCCGGTTTTGCGGCTTTTGCCGGCTCTGCCGACGCTGCCGGTTTTGCCGGGGCTGACGGCTCTGCCGATGCTGCCGGTTCTTTCAACATCCGACGGACTACCGAAAGATTATCGCCCGTGTCCTCAACCTCCGGCAACCTGAGAAGTTTCGCTCCATATTGCTTGACCTTTTCAAGAAGTACGCGGTCAAGAGGGCGGAACAGGTCCGGCGCGCAAGGCAGGTAGATTTCATACATACTGCAGTCAGGCTTACGGGCATCGAGTTCAGCAAGGATAGCCTCGACCTGGTCCAGAAGATCAGGCTCAGAATCTTCACTTGCATATTCATCCTCAATGGCTGAAAGGGTGGCAAGGCGGCTGCTTTTGAAAGACTTGGATTTATTTTCCAGATGGCATCCGGCCAGCCTCAGTTCATTGCGCCAGGCAAGGGCGCTTTTCACCACCGACAGCGGGGAAAGCTTGAACGAGGCCGCCAGAACGCTGCCCGGCATTTTGGCAAGGGCTTCCGACATCGCCTTGTAGTAGGCGATGAAAACCTCATAGTAGGGTTGGTGCTTGAAATGCAGGCCAAGCCGCAGCGACAGGATGTCGACCAGAGTTTGTGTCGAGGCCACCAACTGGTCCATCAGCACGCCCGGTTTCATCCCGCACGCTCCCTTCTCGTCCGCCCCCATTCCGGGTGACACCCTTCCGGAGGATTCCATTCCGGGGATCCCCGTTTCGTCCGCTTCCGTTTCATCCGTCCCCCTTCCGAGGGCTTCCGTTTCGGAGGATTCCTTTCCAGCCGCATCCTTTCCGAGGGCTTCCGTTTCGGGGAATTCCTTTCCATCTACTCCCCTTCCGAGGGCTTCCGTTTCCGCAGTTTTCTTCTCTGCCGCGCCTTCAACGGGCGTTCCGGTCACAGGTACTTCCGCTCCGGGCGCGAGATAAACCTGCCCTATGTAGTCAGGAGAATAATAGATTTCCATCAGTGTCATTAAATTATGCAGCCCGTAGGCTATAAGCAAATTTATGAATATTCTTATAGAACTCAAAACTTTGTTCATCTATGAATATGCAGCGCCGGCGAAGGTCGCGGTTACTAAATGGTAGGGACAGGGACTCCAGGTTGATAATAATAATAACGTTATTAT
>CAVJKE010000149.1:0-5156 GCA_963649695.1 bacterium | reverse complement strand
GATGTACTCTGAATGAGCCTTGAGCCAGGCAGTCTGGGCCGCGAGAGTAGTGTTGGTGTCAATCACGCCGGCCTCGAAGCCGACTGTGGCCGTACGCAGATTCTCCTCTGCGCTGGAGAGATTGCTCTCGGCCATCGCAAGCTTCTCAAGAGCCTCGCTCTCCTGCTTGCGCAGCTGGGTGACCTGCAGGTTGATCAGATTCTTGGCATCCTCGAGCTGGGTGCGGTAGAGCGTGGCCTCAGCCTTTGCCTTGCGGGTCTTGCTCATTGCCTCGAAGCCGTGGAAAATCGGGATGTTGACGACAACTCCGGCGTTGAAGAATCCGCCCCAGTCCTTGGCGAAGCCGTTGGACAGGTTAGGGTTGGTGACGCTGTAAGCCGCCATCAGGGCGATCTTCGGCATCATGTCAGCCCTGGCCACCCTTACCTTGCCGTCGTAGATCTGCGAGGCGAGTTCAAGGCTGCGGGTCTCCGGCCTGTCAGAATAGATCTCGTCCATTCCCTTGTCAGATGACATCTGTGGCACCGGAATGACATCCAGACCTTCGTCAGCGAGAGTGATGTCGGAGTTGAGATCAAGACCTATCTGCTTACAGAGCAGCATCTTGGCAAGTGTCAGACCGTTCTCGGACTTCGTCTTGAGCATGTCAGCCTCGTTGGCTTTCACCTTGATCTGGAGGGCATCGGACTCAGTGGCGACACCTTCCTTGACTGACAGACTGACATCGTGTTCCATCTTGTGAAGAAGGTCGGCGTAGGAATCAGCGAGTTTCTTCTTGCCTGCGATCGAGACGATCTGCCAGTAGGCCTGGTCGACATCGATGACGACCTGCTGGTACTGCTGGTCGTACTGTGTCTTTGACAGCTCTTCGGCAAGCTTGGCTATCTTGTTGGCCGCCACTATCTTGCCGCCCATGAAGACAGGCTGCTGCAGCGTCACCGCTCCGGCGAAGATGTTCTCGAGGTCAGGATGGAAGGCGTCGTCGATCTCCTTGCCGAGGGCGTTGATGGTCGCTGACAGGTCGGTCTGAGAAAGCGCTCCCAGAACCGTCTGCCACATCGGGCTTTTCATATACTCGGCGGCTGCCGAAGGATTTGAGGTGATGGCTGTCATCAGGCTCTGGGTGAAGTTCTGGGCCTGGCCGTGCACCAGCGTACCCATGTTCTGAAGTTTCTGCGACGTGGCGTCGCTGACAAGGGCGATGTCACTAGGATTGTAGATGTAAGCACCTGTGGCAGAAATGTTAGGCAGATAGTTAGCGAAAGCGATTTTACGGTCGTAGCCTGCCATCTCGACCTTGGTCTGGGCCTGTTTGAGAGTCTTGTTGTTCTCAATGGCCATCTCCCTGCACTGCTCAAGGGTGAGCGTCTGCTGGGCGTTCATCATCAACGGTGCCGCAAGAGCCGCGACCAGCGCTGAGATTCTGACAATGTACTTGTTCATATATTAAAATTTTTGTATCCCGTTTTATAAAAGCGGCTGGCTTTACTACAAATTAATTGCCAAATTTACCTAATTTCAAGCCTTTTTGGCCCTGAAGAGTGTCAAAAGGTCAAATATTGCGAAATTTTGCAATTAAACTAAATGTTTATATCTTTGCCCCCGCAAGTTATAAGGTTTTTAGAGTTATGCCTGATTCTTTACAAAACATAGGTCTGAAACAGATTAAGAAGCTAGTGCCGATCCGGAACGGGCTGATGCTGGACGACGATTTCATAGTCTTCGACGTGAAATACAGCGACAATCTGAAGTTCCTGATGTACCCCTGCAGAACTGACGCCTACATCGCCGTCTTCTGCAAGGCCGGACATTTTGACATAGAGATCAATCTGAAGACGTACCACATAGAAGGAAACATGGCATTCCTCGGGACTCCAGGCAACATCGTCAAGTTCGGGAAGCCGTCCGAAGAGGAACTCACCAAACTTGACTTCATCGTGCTGGCGATTTCAAAGGAGTACCTTGCCAACATCAGCTTCGACTTCAAGAAGATTTTCGGAGAGAGGATGAACATCCTGTCCGAACCTTGCATCCGCCTGACTGACAAAGACCTGGAATTCAGCTCGAAGTACCTTGAACTGCTTGCAGACGTGATGAAGACCGACATCCCCAACAAAAGGGAGGCTGTCAGCTCGCTGCTCGGCTCGCTGCTCTACGTGCTGAGCGGCTTCATGAAGAAGGGGGCGGAAAAAAAGCAGGAGGCGCAGCCTGACGCCGCCAACACCCGAATCAAACTCGTCTTCGAGCATTTCATGTCACTTGTCACTGAATATCACAGCGTGGAGCGGAACATGGCGTTCTACGCCGGCAAACTCGGCCTGACACCGAAATACCTGTCGAAACTCATCAAGCAGGTCAGCGGGCGTTCGGCTCCGGACTGGATCGACTCGTTCGTGATCCTCGAGGCGAAGAATATGCTGAAGTACACCGACGACAGCATCAAGGAGATCGTGTTCAAACTGAACTTCCCGAACCCTTCTGTGTTCTACAAGTTTTTCAAGGCGCACACGGGGATGACTCCGAGCGAGTACCGAAACGGTTAAGTTGCAATGATTTGTAAGTTTATACGCATCGAGGCTAAAAATTTTATACGAAAATCGTTTTAAAAAATTACGGAAATTCTTTGCAGATTAAATAAAACTTGATAACTTTGCCCCGGACAGACAAAAGGTTCTTTTTTGTTGTCTATTTGTTAAGTTCGTTTTATATACACAGGCCGCCGCTTTGGGGAAAGCGCCGGCCTTTCTTTTTTTCTGTTTTTTGTCCACCTGAGCGGCTGCGACTGAAGAAGCTTTCCGGACCAGTGCCAGAAAGCGGGAATCAATACCAGAGGGCGGGGACGGGACCCATCTTGAAGACGAGTTCCCCACCGGCGCGGACGGAGTCATATTCAATGAAAGGAGAGGAATGAATATGCCCGTTCAGGGTGACGCTCTGGATGTAGCGGTTCTCTTCGCTGAGTCCTTCCGCCTTGATGACGAAGCGGCGGCCGCCCGTGTTCAAAACCGCTTCCCTGAAGGCGGGGCGGCCGAACCAGAAGCGGGTCGAAGCCGGCTCCACCTGGTAGAAACCTAAGCTCGAAAGGATGTACCAGGCCGACATCTGACCCACATCCTCATTGCCGGCAAGGCCGTTGGGATCGTTGAAATAGAAATCCTTGGAGACCTTCCGCACAAGATCCGCGGTCTTCCAAGGCTGGCCAGCCATCGTGTAGAAGTAGATGATGTGGTGGCTCGGCTCGTTGCCGTGGGCATACTGGCCGACAAGCCCGGAGATGTCCGGCGAAGAATCATCGCCGACAACCTCTCCGCTGGCAGCGAACAGGCTGTCAAGCCTCTGCGCCAGCCTTTCATTCGAGCCGAAGAGGTCCGTAAGTCCTTCAAAATCCTGAGGAGCCAGCCAGGTGTACTGCCAGGCGTTGCCCTCGCAATAGACATCGGCCCTGTGCTCGGAGCGGTAAGGATTGAACGGTTCCACGAAGGTCCCGTCGGAATTACGTCCTCTGATGAAGCCTGTCTCCGGGTCGAAATAGTTCCTGTAGGAATGGCTGCGTTCAGTGAAATACTCCAGGTCCTCATCTTTGCCGAGATACCGGCAGACCTGCGCCATCGCCCCGTCGGCTATGGCATACTCCATGTCGAAGGCCACGGACTCGTTCTCAAGAAGGTCGGCAGGGATGAAACCGTACTTCATCCGGAGATCCTGGCCTCTGCCCGGATTCATTTCCGAATCCTTCAACGCCTTGTAAGCCAATTCCTTGTCAAAACCGTCAAATCCCTTGACCACGATGTCGGCCAAGGCTATCACTCCGGGGTTGCCGACCATGCAGTCGGTCTCGTTGCCCCAAAGATGCCAGACAGGAAGCCTGCCCTGCTGCTCATAGATGTGGATCATCGTGGCGGCCAGGTCGTCGATCTTCTCGGGATGGACAAGGGTCATCAGCGGCATCGCCGCACGGTAGGTGTCCCAGAGAGAAAGCACAGTGTAGTCCGTGAAATCCCCGCCGCCGTGAACTTCGCCGTCAGCGCCTCTGTACCTGCCATCAAGGTCGCTGAAGGTCGCCGGCTGGATCATCGAATGGTAAAGAGCCGTGTAGAAGACTGTCCTGGCATCCCGGTCATCAGTCTTGACGCTTATCTTGGACAACTCCTTGTTCCACAAATCATTGGCTGCGGCGACGCAGGCATCGAAATCCACGGAACCAAGGCCGGTCTCCCCTTCCAAATTGTGTTTCGCACCGGCCTCGTCCACCGGAGAGATGGCGACCCGCAGTCCGATCCGTTCACCCTCGGATGTCCTGAAACAGGCTCGGCCGTAGTCACCCTCGATCTCGAAAGAATCGAACGGTTTGTCGAAACGGGCGTAGAAGAAGACTTTCTGGTCGGCAGCCCAGCCGCGGGAGAACCTGTAGCCTTGCACGGTCACGCTGTCGACCACCTTGAAAGCCGTCTGTACGGCCCTGTCCCAGCAGCCTCCGTTCTCAAGGTCGAAGACCACGGCGGCCGAATCGCTCGCAGGGAAGGTGTACCTGTGGAGGCCTACACGGTTGGTGGCCGTGAGTTCCGCCAGGATTCCGTAGCGGGTCAGCGGAACGCTGTAGTAGCCCGGACGGCTGACCTCCCGGCTTCTGTCGACGTAGGACCAGAGGCCGGTGCCGTAGGCCGGAGACTCTGAGCCGTCCGGGACGCTTTCGACACCTCTGGCATAGGTCACTGTCCCTGTCACCGGCATCACGGTGATGTCGAAGAGGTCACCGATGCCGGTGCCTTCCAGATGGGTGTGCGAGAAGCCTATCACGGTGGAATCACTGTCGTGGTAGCCGGAACACCAGTCCCAGGACTGCGGGATGCTCGTCGGGCCGAGCTGCACCATTCCGAAAGGCACGGAAGCGCCCAAGAACACGTGGCCGTGGCCTCCGCTCCCGATCTTGGTGTTGACAAAAGCCGTAAGGTCATTCTCCTGCGGAGCGCATGCGGCAGCCAGCAGAGCCAGCGTTAAAAAGATGTTTTTCCTCATTCAGATTTAACACATTCATATTCAACAATCCCGGCACGGGTCAGTCTCTCGTGGCCGATCCGGTAGCCGGAGGCGCGCTGACCGCCGAGACGGACCGCGCGTACCCTGTCATATTCAGAAGCGCCCTCCCCGGACCGCCC
>CAVJKE010000148.1:0-5225 GCA_963649695.1 bacterium | reverse complement strand
GGGCTCAATGGTCGAGAGCTATGCTGGTGACCACAGAAAGGTCAGGCGTGATGACATTGGTGCTGTCCAGACGGCCTCCAAGTCCGACCTCTATGACGGCCACATCGACCTTCCGGTCGGCGAACCACTTGAAAGCCAGGCCCGTGGTTATCTCGAAAAAGGACAGGGAAAGTTCGTCCATAGCGCCTTCATAGCGGCACAGGAAGTCGTAGACATACTCCTCGGAGACGAGTTCGGCCTCCCCGTCCAAGATCACGCCCTGCCCCAGCGGGGCGGCCTCCTCCTTGACGGTCCTTCCGTCGACGATCCTCATCCTCTCCCGGAAATCCACGATGTGCGGGGAGGTGTAGAGGCCCACCTTCAGGCCAGCGGAGGCCATGACCGAGGCGAGCATGTTCGCCACCGACCCCTTGCCGTTCGTGCCGGCGACGTGGACGGTCCTGAGCCGCAGGTGAGGGTCGCCGAGGACAGCCTCGAACCTGAGCATGTTCTCCAGACCGGGCTTGTAGGCATCCTTGAACGGCACTTTCTGCACCGAGGGGAATCTTGTGAAGATCGACTCGACCTTTTTCTGATAGTTATTCCTTGAAAAGTTTTCCATCTGCTATGAAGTTCGTTTTTGAACTAATCTCAAATTTACTTAAATTTACCGACATATTATAAACGAAATGAAAGAAAAAACTTCAGCTCTTCATTCAAAGTACATCATCGACGGTTCGGCCAGGACGCTGACCCCGGCCGAGATGCTTGACGACTGCCTCGCCGTCAAAAGCAAGGCCAAGGAGACTCCAGCGGCGGCGTTTGAACCGATAGTGGACGAGAGCACCGACCCGTCGACCACACTGAAGTCATTCAAGAGCAAGGACATACACGGCTATCTTTCAGAGATAGCCCCGCTGGTGGAAGAGCCCAGACGTTTCCTTACCACTTTCCCGGAACTGTTCACCAAGAGCAGGATCTCGAAAGCCCTGCTCGATGTCATCTGGATGAACGGCCATTTCAAGCTCAACGACCTCACGCTCGGAGCGAAGTGGCGGTGGAACTCGAAGCCGCTGGGCAACATGGCGGCCTTCTACGCTTCCGCCGAAGCCGCGGCGGACTTCATCAGCGGTCTGGGAATATGCCTGAGCGGGTACTCCTTCACGGAAAGCGGAGGCGGATGCCAGGTGTCTTTCAAAGTCGGAGCGTCCCCGAGGGCCGAGACCCCGGACGATGACGACGCAGACATATTCCTTCCTGAAGACGCTCCGTTCGGGAGCGAGCATCCGGTGCTGGGCCGCAAAAGGGCCGTGGGCTGCAAGTTCGAGGCGGACGCTTCAAGCTGGATCGTCTACGTGCCGTTCGACACCTGCGACTTCAGGCTCGGGGAATCCCTTCTGTGCGAGGCTTCCGGCCCGAACGGGGACAACTTTCCGGAAGTCGGCGACGCCGACTATTTCATCGACTGCTACGAGGTTGTGAGAGAGTTCGTCGAGGACAAGGTGCCCGCCGCGGCCGTGACCGTCTGCGACGGAGGGTTGGTCACAGCGCTCAATTCGATGTGTTCCGAAGACATCGGAGCCGATGTCGACATCAGCGGGATAATGAGCGCCTACGGCGAGAGTGACAGCGTCAGGGTCCTCTTCTCCGAAGTGCCGGGAGTCCTTCTCCAGATCAGGGACATCGACTACGACTATGTCGACGCCGAGTTCCTGCTCCAGGACATCGCCTACTACCCGATCGGCCATCCGGCTCCGGGCAAGGGCAAGGTAAGCGTCAAGTCCGGCGGGTCCGGGCCGATTTCCGGCATACTCGCCTCGCTGCTCAACGGCCAAGCCTCCGAGGGCGAAGACTGACGCGTTCCCCGGCCGGCCGGAAGGCACATCAAAGAAAAATCCACATCAAAGACACATACAATGGCCAGAACACAAGAAAATCAAGTGAAGGGCGGCAGGAAGCCTAAGATCTTCGTGCTTGACACGAACATCATCCTGCACGACTGCAAAGCCATCAGAAAGTTCCAGGACAACGACCTGGTCATCCCGATCGCGGTCATCGAGGAACTTGACAAATTCAAGAAAGGCAACGACGCGCTGGCCTACAACGCCAGAGGTTTCCTCCGGGACGTCGACAAGATGACCACGGGCAAGGCCTTCGGCAAGTATGGCGTGCCGATCGGAAAGGGACTCGGCAACATCCGCATAGACCCGGGGCATCCGTTCCCGGAGTCGATGAAAGGGATGTTCTACGACGACATCCCCGACCACAGGATCCTCGCCACGGCCATCTGGGTGAGGGACAACAACCCCGACAGGTTCGTGGCCCTCGTGACCAAGGACATCAACCTTAGGATGAAATCGAAAGCCGCCGGGATGGAGGTCCAGGACTACCTGACAGACAGGATCGAGGAGGAGAAGATCGAGAACTCCAACAAGGAGGTCCAGTACCTTGACGGAATCACTCCGGAAGCCATACAGAGCCTCGCCTACAGCCCTGACACGGCCGTGGACTGGAAGGCGGTCTGCCAGAAGAAGCCGGCGGCCAACCAGCTCTATAAAATAAGGAAGGACGGCTCGGTCATCTGCGCGAGGTACGACAGCGGCAGGGAGAAGATCGTCCTTGTCAAGAACAAGGAGGCCTACGGGATACGGCCGCGCAACGACGAGCAGAAGTTCGCCCTCGACGCCTGCCTGGATCCAGACATCAAGCTTGTCTCGATGACCGGCGGGGCCGGCACAGGCAAGACGCTCATCGCCCTTGCAGCCGCGCTTGAGCAGGCCAAAGACTTCGACCAGATCATCCTCACGAGACCTGCCATAACGCTCGGCAACCAGGACATCGGCTATCTTCCGGGGGACCAGAAGACCAAGATGAGTCCGTTCGTGCAGCCGCTGATGGACAACCTCAACGTCATCAAGGCCCAGTTCAGGCCTTCCAGCAAGGAAGCCCTCCGGATCGAGGCGATGCTCAAGGAGGAGCAGCTGCTGATCTCGCCTCTGGCCTACATCAGAGGCCGCAGCCTCGGCAAGGTCTTCTTCATCTGCGACGAGGCCCAGAACCTCACGCCGAACGAGGTCAAGACGATCATAACCAGGGCCGGAGAAGGCACGAAGATGGTGTTCACGGGAGACATATTCCAGATCGACCAGCCTTATCTGGACCAGTGGTCCAACGGCCTGACCCATCTGAACGAGAAGATGGCCGGGCAGAAACTTTTTGAACACGTGTTCCTGAGAATAGGCGAAAGAAGCGAACTCTCGGACATAGCGGCGAAGTTATTGTGACCGTGCCGCCGATCCGGTCTGCGTCCTCTGTAGGCGGTCCCGCCTGCGGACAATCTTTATTATGCGGTTTCGATCGCACGGTTTTGATTGTGTAAAGAGAAAAGATTTTTGTAACTTCGCGGACTATAGTTGTCCAAACGACTACAAACAAAACACAGATACTATGTTCGACAAAAAGAAAAGAGTTTATCGTTTCGGCGGAAAGACCGCTGAAGGCGATGGACACATGCGTGAGCTCCTTGGCGGTAAAGGAGCCAACCTGGCCGAGATGAGCAAGCTTGGTATGCCTGTTCCAGCCGGTTTCACAATCACAACAGAGTGCTGCGCCGAGTACTACTCTCTCGGCGGCGGCTACACCGAAGAGCTCAAGAAGGATGTCGCCGAGGCTTTGAAGGCCACGGAGACCATCATGGGCAAGAAATTCGGCGATCCATCCGACCCGCTTCTCGTAAGCTGCCGTTCAGGCGCCAGAAGCTCTATGCCTGGTATGATGGACACCATCCTCAACATCGGTCTTTGCTCAGCCACCCTTCCTGGAATGATCCAGAAGACCGGCAACCCTAGATTCGTCTACGACGCCTACAGAAGGCTCATCATGATGTACTCCGACGTCGTCATGGAGAAGGCCGAGGGCATCGAGCCTGCGGACGGACAGGGCATCCGCCAGCAGCTTGACAGGATGATGATGGACCTCAAGGAGGCCAAAGGCTACAAATCAGACACAGAAATCACCGCCGAGGAACTCAAGGACCTCTGCGACAAGTTCAAGGCTAAAGTAAAGGAAGTTCTCGGAGTCGAGTTCCCTGACACCGCCGAGGCCCAGCTCTGGGGTTCCATCGGAGGCGTGTTCAAGTCCTGGAACGGAAAGAGGGCCATCGCCTACAGAAGGATCGAGAAGATTCCTGATGACTGGGGCACGGCTGTAAACGTACAGTCCATGGTCTTCGGTAACATGGGTGACACCTCAGCCACCGGCGTCGCTTTCTCGCGTAACCCGGCCAACGGTGACAACAAGTTCTACGGTGAATGGCTCATCAACGCCCAGGGCGAGGATGTGGTTGCCGGAATCCGTACTCCTAACCCTCTCAACGAGGCCACCAAGACAGAGAAGAACAAGGACCTTCAGTCCCTCGAGAAGGCTATGCCTGAGGTCTACAAAGAGCTTGACGAGATCCGTCTCAGACTCGAGCAGCACTTCCAGGACATGCAGGACATCGAGTTCACCATCCAGGAAGGACATCTCTGGATGCTCCAGTGCCGTATCGGCAAGAGGACCGGCCTCGCCGCCCTCCAGATGGCCATGGACATGGTCGACGAGAAGATGATCGACGAGAAGACAGCCGTGATGAGAGTTTCTCCTGCACAGCTCGACGAGCTTCTCCACCCTATCCTCGACCCTGCTTCCGAGAAGAAGTCCAAGGTTCTCGCCATCGGTCTGCCTGCATCTCCGGGCGGAGCCGTAGGCCAGATCGTGTTCACCTCCGAGGCCGCCATGGAGGCCGCCGCCGAGGGCAAGAAGACCATCCTCATCCGTGAGGAGACCTCTCCTGAGGACATCGAGGGAATGCGCGCCTCCGCCGGTATCCTTACCACCCGCGGAGGTATGACCTCACACGCCGCCCTTGTGGCACGCGGCTGGGGCAAGTGCTGCATCGTAGGCTGCGAGTCTATGAAGATCCACTTCGATGACAAGACGGTTTCATTCGGTGACGTAACCTTCAAGGAGGGCGACTGGATGAGCCTCAACGGAACAAAGGGCGCCGTTTACGGTGAGAAGATCTCCACTATGGACGCTTCCGAGAACCCTCTGTTCGTAAGATTCATGGCGACTGTCGACAAGTTCCGCAAGATCGGTGTCAGGACCAACGCCGACACCCCTGAGGATGCCAAGAAGGCGCTCAGCTTCGGTGCCGAGGGAATCGGTCTGTTCCGTATCGAGCACATGTTCTACGGAGTAAATTC